>NZ_JBFADU010000039.1:0-46988 GCF_040641575.1 Streptomyces sp. NPDC020807 | reverse complement strand
CCCCGCCTCCGCCCCTCCGCCCCGCCCGCGCGCGCCCGGGACGCCGCGCACCCGCCCCCCCGCGCCCCCCCCGCCCCCCCGCCCCCCCGCCCCCCCGTCCGTCCCGCGGCCCCCGGCCCCGTCGGCGCACCGGCGCCTAGCGGAAGCGCCGTACCCCCGGCACGAGCACCGTCGCCAGGCAGCAACCGCCGACGGCCACCGCCGCCGCGAGCAGCGGCACTCCGGGCCCCCAGGCGGCCGCCGCCAGTGGGGCCAGGGCGTAGCCCACGGGCATGGCCGCCAGCGAGAGCAGCCAGTCGTACGAGGTGACCCGCGCCAGCGCGTGCCCGGGCACCGCCCGCTGGACGGCCGTCTGCCAGACGGGCGACAGGAACCCGAGCCCCGCCTGTGCGAGCCCGTAGGCCGCGACGGTCAGTGGCGCGGGTGCGGCGACCGCCAGCAGCGCCAGCGGCAGCGCGTACGTCGCGAGCCCCAGGTTCGCCGTCAGGACGGGTCGCCGGGGCCGGGCCCGGTCGGCGAGCAGCGCCCCGAGCAGGTAGCCGACCGCGCCGACCTGGAGCAGGACGACCCAGGTCCCGCCCCCGCCGAGCCGCTCCACGGCGACCGCGGGTCCCAGTGTCATCAGGACCGCCGCGGCCCCGTTCCAGGCGCTGTGGCCGATCAGGCTCGTCCAGTACCAGTCGCGGGAGCGGACCTCCCGCCAGCCCTCCACGAGATCGGCCCGGAGGGAGCGGTGCGGGATGGGCACCCGCGCCACCCGCACCGCCGCGAGGAGGGCGGCGCTCACCGCGAACGTGACCGCGTCGAGCACGAACGCCCACCCCGGCCCCACCGTCAGCACCAGTGACCCCGCGAGCGCCGGCCCGGCGAGCCGCCCGGCACTCGACGCCACCCCCATCGCCGCGTTGGCGCGGTCCAGGGCCTCGGTCGCGACCACGCCCTTCACCAGCGGCGACCCGGTCGGCATCGCGAAGGCACCGGCCGCGCCGCCGACCGCCGAGGCCGCCGCGAGCACGACCAGGCTCGGGCTGCCGCCGAGCAGCTGCACGGCGACGAGCAACTGCGTGGCGCACCGCACGAGGTCGGTGGTGAGGGCGACGGCGCGGGCGTCGAACCGGTCGCCCACGACCCCGCCCAGCGGCAGCAGGAGCAGTTTGGGCACCATCGCGCAGCCGAGGACCAGGGCGAGCGCCCCGCTGGAGCCGGTGGCCGCGAGGACGGCGAGGGCGAGCGCGGCCGGGATCGCCGCGTCGCCCACGAGGGAGAGGGCCTGGCCCGCGAAGAGCAGCCGGAAGGCGCGGGTGCGCAGGGGGTGGGGGACGGGGCTGGGCGCGGGAGCCTCGTGCGTGGGGGCGGGGGATCGCATGGACCGCAGGGTATTTCGGCATCGAATAATTCGTCAACGAAATACTTTCGGGGGGCGCGCCGGGGCTCCCGACGTACGATCAGCTCATGGCGCACCCCGAGGACCCGCAGGCCCCCCGCGACTGGACCGACGACCACGTCGCCCGCTGGCAGCCCGTCCTGCCCGACCTCGACCCCGTCATCGAGGGCGCCGTCACCCGGATGAAGAAGCTCTCCGTCCACCTCCGTCGCGTCAGGGAGCAGTCCCTCCTCGACTTCGACCTCGAACGCCACGAGTTCGACACCCTCCACAAGCTCGCCGGCCGCGGCGGCAGCGCCGCGCCCTCCGAGCTCGCCGAGGACCTCGACCTCGCCCCCGCCTCCGTCTCCGGCCGCCTCGACGCCCTGGAGAAGCGCGGCTTCGTCCGCCGCACCCCCTCCACGACCGACCGGCGCCGGGTCGTCGTCGAACTCACCGAGGCCGGTCACCAGACCTGGCTCGGCGCCATGGACGTCCTCGGCCACGAGGAGTACCGCCTCCTCGGCGTCCTCGCCCCCGAGGAGCGGAACCTGCTCAACGACCTGCTCCGCCGGATCATGATCCGGGCGGAGTCGACGGAGGACCCCGTCAGCTCCCCCGGACACCCCTGAAGGCCGCGCCCGCCATCGCCTTCACCCGGGCCGTCTCCCCGTCCGCGTCCCGCCCCGTCGTCAGCGTCGAGTAGACGAGGACCCGCCCCAGGCCGCGCGTGGCGAACACGCCGCTCGTCCAGCCGCGGTTCGACCCCGTCTTGCCCCAGAGCACCGGCCCGCCGTCGGGCAGCGCGAACCGCATCAGCCCCCCGTAGCTGAAGTCGGCCCCCGGTATCCCGGGCGTCGTGAACAGCAGCTCCCGCTCGGCCGGCCGCAGCAGCCCGCCCCGCGTCAGCGCGGTGAAGAACCGCTCCAGGTCGGACGCGCGGGACACGATCCCGCCCTCCGCCCACGCCCAGTCGTCCGCCGGCAGCGAGGTGTGGCGCAGCCCCAGCGGCCGCACGACCCGGTCGCGGAGCTCCTCCCCGTACGACCGCCCGGTCACCTTCTCGATCACGAGCCCGGCGAGGAAGTAGTTGATCCCGTTGTAGCGCACGGCCGTGCCCGGAGCCGTCGGCGTCCCGCAGGAGACCGCCGAGGTGACGACCTCCACCGGAGTGCCCGGACGGGCGCAACGGGGCTTCTGGAGGCCACTGGAGTGGCTCAGGAGCTGCCCGACGGTGATCGGCTCGTACGCGTCGGGGAGCAACCCCGGGAGGAGGTCCTGGACCGTGTCGTCCAGGGAGAGCCGGCCCTCGCCGACGAGCTGGAGCGCTATCGCTCCCGTGAACAGCTTCGTGACGCTCCCGGCGGCGAACTCCGCGTCCACCGGCGCCGTCCACTCCCCGGCGGTCCCGCTCCACCGCCCCTCTCTGCCCGTGATCCGCACCATCGCGCCCCGCACGGCGTCGTCCGGCATCCCGGCCAGCGCCTCACCCAGCGCGGCGGTGTCGACCCGCCCGTTCTGCGCGGCGGCCACGGCGCTCCCCGCGGGGGCGGGGGCGGGCGCCGAGGCCATCACCGGGGCGACCGCCACACCCGTCACCAACAGGGCCGCCGCCGCGGTGGAAGCCGTCCAACGTGCCGTACGCGTCCAGGAGTTCGTCTTCGTCGTCGTCATGGATCAAGGTTCCCGCCCACCCGACCCTCCCGACCATCGGGGACGACCCTGGACGAACCCCGGCCCGCCCCCGCCCGCGCCCCCTAGGGGGTGTCCTGCCGATCAGGCCGGGCTCGCGGGCCGCGGAAACGCGGAAGGGCCCCGCCTCCCCAGGGGGAGACGGGGCCCTTCCGGGCCGGGAAGAGGATCAGAAGCGACGCGTGATCAGCGCGCGCTTCACTTCCTGGATCGCCTTCGTGACCTCGATGCCACGCGGGCACGCGTCCGTGCAGTTGAACGTCGTGCGGCAACGCCACACGCCGTCCTTGTCGTTCAGGATCTCCAGGCGCTGCTCGCCCGCCTCGTCACGCGAGTCGAAGATGAAGCGGTGCGCGTTGACGATCGCGGCCGGACCGAAGTACTGGCCGTCGTTCCAGAAGACCGGGCAGGACGACGTGCACGCGGCGCACAGGATGCACTTGGTGGTGTCGTCGAACCGCTCGCGGTCCTCGGCGGACTGCAGACGCTCGCGCGTCGGCTCGTTGCCCTTGGTGACCAGGAACGGCATGACGTCCCGGTACGCCTGGAAGAAGGGCTCCATGTCGACCACGAGGTCCTTGAGCACCGTCAGGCCCTTGATGGCCTCGACCGTGATCGGCTTCTCGGGGTTGATGTCCTTGATCAGCGTCTTGCAGGCGAGCCTGTTCTTGCCGTTGATCCGCATCGCGTCCGAGCCGCAGATGCCGTGCGCGCACGAGCGACGGAAGGTCAGCGTGCCGTCGACGTCCCACTTGATCTTGTGGAGGGCGTCGAGGACGCGCTCCTTCGGGTCGATCTCGATCTGGAAGTCCTCCCAGACCGAGGCGTCCGAGATCTCGGGGTTGAAGCGCCGGATGCGCATCGTGACCGTGATGTAGGGGGAGGCGGCGGACTCCGCCTCGACCTTGTCCAGTACGGGGGTAGCCATCAGTACTTACGCTCCATCGGCTGGTAGCGGGTCTGGACGACCGGCTTGTAGTCGAGACGGACGGTCTCGGAGCCGTCCTCGCCGACCTCGCGGTACGCCATGGTGTGGCGCATGAAGTTGACGTCGTCGCGGTTCGGGTAGTCCTCGCGGTAGTGACCGCCGCGGGACTCCTTGCGCGCCAGGGCAGAGACGGCCATGACCTCGGCGAGCTCGAGCAGGTTGCCCAGCTCGATGGCCTCCAGGAGGTCGGTGTTGAAGCGCTTGCCCTTGTCCTGGATGGACACGTTCTCGTAGCGCTCGCGCAGCTCGGCGATCTTCTCGACGGCCGTCTTGATCGTCTGCTCCGTGCGGAACACCATCACGTTGGCGTCCATCGTCTCCTGGAGCTCGCGGCGCAGGTCGGCGACCCGCTCGCTGCCCGTGGAGTTGCGGAGCTTCTCGATCTGGGCGACGACCATCGACTCCGGGTTCTCCGGGAGCTCGACGAAGTCGGACTTGGCGGAGTACTCGGCGGCGGCGATGCCGGAGCGCTTGCCGAAGACGTTGATGTCGAGCAGCGAGTTGGTGCCGAGGCGGTTGGCGCCGTGCACCGACACGCAGGCGACCTCGCCGGCCGCGTACAGGCCCGGGACGACGGTGGTGTTGTCCGAGAGGACCTCACCCTCGACGTTCGTCGGGATGCCGCCCATGGCGTAGTGCGCGGTGGGCTGGATCGGGATCGGGTCCGTGTACGGCTCGATGCCGAGGTACGTACGGGCGAACTCGGTGATGTCCGGGAGCTTGGCGTCGAGCTGCTCCGGCGGGAGGTGCGTCAGGTCCAGGTAGACGTGGTCGCCCTCGGGACCGCAGCCGCGGCCCTCGCGGATCTCCGTGTAGATGGAGCGGGACACGACGTCACGGGACGCGAGGTCCTTCATGACCGGCGCGTACTTCTCCATGAAGCGCTCGCCGTCCTTGTTGCGGAGGATGCCGCCCTCACCGCGGGCGCCCTCCGTCAGCAGGATGCCCATGCGCCAGATGCCCGTCGGGTGGAACTGGAAGAACTCCATGTCCTCCAGCGGCAGACCGCGGCGGTAGCACGCGGCCTGGCCGTCACCGGTCAGGGTGTGGGCGTTGGAGGTCACCTTGAAGAACTTGCCGGTGCCGCCGGACGCGTAGATGACGGCCTTGGCCTGGAAGACGTGGATCTCGCCGGTGGCCAGCTCGTAGGCGACGACGCCCGCGGAGTGCTTCACACCGTCGATCTCGGTGATCAGCTGGTCCAGGACGTAGAACTCGTTGAAGAACTCCACGCCCTCCTTGACGCAGTTCTGGTACAGCGTCTGGAGGATCATGTGGCCGGTGCGGTCCGCGGCGTAGCAGGACCGGCGGACCGGGGCCTCGCCGTGGTTGCGGGAGTGACCGCCGAAGCGGCGCTGGTCGATGGTGCCGTTCGGCGTCCGGTTGAACGGCAGGCCCATCTTCTCCAGGTCGAGGACGGCGTCGATGGCCTCCTTCGCCAGGATCTCGGCGGCGTCCTGGTCGACCAGGTAGTCACCGCCCTTGACCGTGTCGAAGGTGTGCCACTCCCAGTTGTCCTCCTCCACGTTCGCCAGCGCGGCGGCCATGCCGCCCTGCGCCGCGCCCGTGTGGGAGCGGGTGGGGTAGAGCTTCGTCAGGACGGCGGTGCGGCTGCGCTTCGTCGCCTCGATGGCGGCGCGCATGCCGGCGCCACCGGCGCCGACGATGACGGTGTCGTACTTGTGGATCTTCATGACGTGGATTACCTCAGCCCCGTGCCTAGCGGATGTTCGGGTCGAAGGTGAAGATCACCAGCGTGCCCAGAAGGATGGTGAACACCGTGGCGGTGTACAGCAGGCCCTTGAGCCACAGGCGCGTGTTGGCCCGCTCCGCGTAGTCGTTGATGACGGTACGGAGGCCGTTGGCGCCGTGCAGCATGGCGAGCCAGAGCATCAGGAGGTCCCAGACCTGCCAGAACGGGGACGCCCAGCGGCCGGCCACGAAGGCGAAGCCGATCTTGGAGACGCCGCCGTCCAGGAAGAGCTGGATCAGCAGGTGGCCGAGGACCAGGACGACGAGGACCACACCCGAGAGGCGCATGAAGAGCCACGCGGCCATCTCGAAGTTGCCGCGCGTGGCGCGCGGGGTCTTGCCGGTGCGCTTGCGCGGGGCCTCGATGTACGGCGCGGGGTTGTCCACGTCGTAGTGGGCGCCGCCCTCGACGGGGCCGATCGCGGCGGAGGTCGTGTCAGCAGACATGAGTGGCGTCAGCTCCCGAACAGTTCACGTGCGGCGTGGCCGAGGACGGGGTACAGCGAGCCCGCCATCAGCACGACCCAGATGCCCACGACGGTCCAGAGCATCTGCTTCTGGTAGCGCGGGCCCTTGGACCAGAAGTCCACGGCGATGACCCGGAGGCCGTTCAGCGCGTGGAAGAGGATGGCGGCGACGAGGCCGTACTCCAGAAGAGCGACGATCGGCGTCTTGTAGGTCGCGACGACCTCGTCGTACGCCTCGGGGGAGACGCGGACGAGAGCGGTGTCCAGCACGTGTACGAACAGGAAGAAGAAGATGAGGACGCCGGTGACTCGATGAGCCACCCAGCTCCACATTCCTTCCCGGCCGCGGTACAGCGTTCCAGCCGGCACGGAAAAACCCTCCGGGAGCGGGGATCAGGGCCGGCCGGCTTCTCTGTCGGTCTGGCCCGGCCGGGTACGGTCCACCGGCCCCGGTCATCGTAGCGACGACTTGTCGGTTCGCTCGCGCGGGGTCCATAGGTGTGATCAAACAGGCACGGACGGACTATCGCACGACAGTGGACCGCCCCGAAATCGCCCCATTCCGGTCGTAATCACGCCTCGGAGTGTCCTCTTGTGAGCCCTTTCGGTCCTCCGGGGAGTCCTTCCGACAGCCGGAAGGCGAGTCGGGCGCGGGCCAGACGGCGGAGTTCGTCGGCCGCGACGACCCTCTCCTCCTCCGGTTCGTTGCCGAGACGTGACCGGATTCCGACCAGGACCCGGTCGAGACGCTCCCCGGGGCGCACGCCGTCGAGGCTGATCACGAAGGCGTGGCCGAAACTGCTCTCGTACGCGGCGTGGGCGGCCCGCAGCGCCGTCCGGGCGGCCGGTGGGGCGCCGGGCAGCGGCGGGGCCGAGGACTCGGCGGCGAGCGCCTCGTCGAGTTCGGCGCGGGACAGGTCGTATCCGGCCTCGTCGGCGGCGGCGAGCAGGGCGTCCAGGGTCGGGTACGGCCGGTGCGCGGCCACCCGTTCGGCCCAGCGGAGGCTGCGGCAGCAGGACAGGAGCAGGGCCTCGGCCTCGGCGGCGGAGGCCGCGTTGAAGTCGACGAGGCCGTCCAGGTGCCGGGGAGGCGTGTGCTGGGCGGGTATCGCAGGCGTGTCCGTGGAGCCCGGCTTCCGGCAGGGGGCGTGGGTGTCGCGGGTCAGCGTGGGCTCCGGTACTGCGCGGGACGGGCGGTGTGGACGTGACGCAACGTTATCGACGGGATGAGGGAAGTGTCCGACGGATGCGCGATTTTCACCCGGAAGGGAGAGTTTCGGAACAAGTGATGGACGATCCGGTTCCGCGTGGCTGACTGGCCGAGGCGGTGTCCTTGAGGAAGGATTCGGAGTGATGCGTTACTCCATACGGGTCACCCGCCGGGGCCCGGCACTCGTGGCGACCGCGGTGGCACTGGCCACCGTGGCGGCCTGCTCCGGCGGATCCCCGAACGGATCCCCGAACGGATCGCCGACGCCGTTCGGAGCCGTGTCGTCCGGTACGTCGTCGTCCTCCTCCGGTACGTCCACGGGCGCCGCCCCCACGAGCGCGCCGAGTCCGACCCCGACGCCCACCCCGAGCCCCACCCGGACGTACCCGCTCTCCACCGCCCCCCGCACCATCCCCGCCGTCCGCGACCACGAGCCCGCCCGCGGCCCCGGCTGGAAGCCCGCGCCCGCCGCGGGCGTCGTCCTCGCCGCGAACAGCGCGGGCCTCGCCGACGAGGGGCGGCTGCTCGCGGGGGAGCTCGGCATCGCCTACCGGGGCGCCGTCGCGGCCGGCCCCGGGGACGTCGAACTCGCGCTGGGCCGGGCCGGCGCCCCCGAGTCGTACACCCTGACCGTCAAGGACGGCCGGGTCCGGATCGCGGGCCCCGACGAGGCCGGGGTCTTCTACGGCACCCGCACGCTCAAGCAGTCGGTGAACGCCACGGGCGCGATGCCCGAGGGCACCGTCACGGACCGCCCGGCGAAGCCGCAGCGCGGCCTCATGGTCGACATCGCGCGCAAGCACTTCACGGCGGCCTGGCTGGAGGACCGCGTCCGCGAGATGGGCGACCTCAAGCTCAACCAGCTCGGGCTGCACTTCTCCGACGACCAGGGCTTCCGGATCGAGTCCGACAGCCACCCCGAGGTCGTCTCCGCCCAGCACCTCACCAAGGCCGAGGTCCGGCGGATCATCGCGCTCGCCGCGAGCCGCCACATCACCGTCGTCCCGGAGATCGACTCGCCGGGACACCTCGGCGCCGTCATCGCCGCCCACCCCGACCTCCAGCTCGTCAGCGCGGGCGGCCGGGCCCCGCGCGGGGCCGTCGACATCTCCGACCCCGACTCCGCCCGGATCGTCGACGACCTGCTGCGCGAGTACACGGCGCTCTTCCCCGGGGCGTACTGGCACCTCGGCGCCGACGAGTACGTGGCCCTGATGGTGAAGAACCCCGAGGCGACCTACCCGCAGCTGGCCCGCGCCGCGACGGCGAAGTACGGACCGTCGGCGCGCGTCCAGGACCTGGCGACCGGCTGGCTCAACGACCGGGCGGCCGTCGTCCGGCCCACCGGCAAGACCCTCAAGGCGTGGAACGACGGGTTCTTCCCCGGTGGCGTGGTCAGCGCCGCGAAGGACATCGAGGTCGAGTACTGGACGGGCAAGGAGATCGGCGCGCGGCAGCCCGTCGCGTACCTGAGCGCGGGCCGGAAGCTGGTCAACCTCAACGACCTGTACCTCTACTACGTGCTCGGCCAGCCCAACCAGTTCACGTACCCGACCGGCCGCCGGATCTACCAGGAGTGGACCCCGCTCGTCGTCCGGGGCACGAACCCGGTGCCCGCGCGGTACGACTCCCAGATCCTGGGCGCGCGGTTCGCGGTCTGGTGCGACCTGTCGAAGGCCCAGACGCAGGCGCAGGTCGCGGACGGCATCCGGATGCCGCTGACGGCCCTCGCGCAGAAGGTCTGGAACCCGGAGAAACCGCCCCTGACCTGGGAACAGTTCAAGGCGCTCGCGGCGAAGGTGCGCTGACGCAACTTGACGTACGCCGTGGACGCGGGCCGTCCGCGTCCCGTACGTTCCCCCGGCGGCGGCCGCCCGGCCCCGCGTGCTCCTGGGGGACCGCACACCATGCTCCGCAATCCGAACGACATCGCGTTCGCCGTCATGTTCCTGCTCGTCGCCACGATCGGCGCCGACCTCTACGCCCTGTACGCCGACTACGAGCTCCTCGTGGCCGCTCGGGACCACGCCGGGGACGCGTCCTGGCTCGAATTCGCCGTGGCGAACATGACCGCGGCCGGAGGCATCCAGCTGCTCGCGCTCCTTTCGACGGGGGTCACCTTCCTCGTCTGGTTCCGCCGCTGCCGCGCGAACGCGGAGGTCTGGGCGGGAGACCTTCAGCGCCGCTCGCCCGGCTGGGCCCTCGGTGGCTGGTTCATCCCGGTCGGCAACCTCTGGATTCCGCGCGGCATCGCGGTCGACATCTGGCGGGCCAGCCGCCGCGATCCTTCCAGCGCCGACCGCCCGTTCGAGTTCCTGCTGCTCAACGTCTGGTGGACGTTCTTCCTCGTGGACACGACCATGTCGCAGCTGGTGGCGAACGACATCCGCGTCGCCGACACCTCCGCCCAGTGGGCCTCCGTGGCCAAGTCGCTGCTCATCAGCGACGGCCTCGACGTCGTCGCCGCCGTCCTCGCGATCCTCTTCGTCCGAAGGCTGACCGCGATGCAAAACGCCAAGGCCACCGGCGTCATGGTTCCGGCCGCCCAGTGACGAAAAACCGCCCCCCGGCGCAGTAAGGGAAAACTGCGTCCATTCGGGTGACGAGGAGGCGTCCATGACGTCGACGGCCGCGCTGAGCGCGTCGGGCAGGAGTCTGCGGGAACTGGTCGACGCGGCCGACGAGCGCGGGCTCGCCGCCGCCGGGCTCGCCTGCCTGGACCGGTGCCTCCCGCTCCTCGCCCCGGACGGCGGCGACGCCCTGCGGCCCGTGTGGGCCGCCGTCGCGCGCGGGGACGCCGGAGCCTGGGGCGAGGCCGTCGCCAAGGCGCGCGTGGAACTCGGTGCGGAGGCCGGTGCCGGTACGGGGGAGGCCGCCGGAGCCGTACGGGAGATGCTGGCGCAGGCCCCGGCCGACTGGACCGCCGAGGCCCTGCGGACCTGGGCCGCCGGCTGCTCGGCCCGCGCCCTCGCCCTGCACGGCGGCTTCGACGCCGCCGGCGTCGCCGACGGGCTGGTCGAACGCTGCCTGGCCGGGGACGCGGCCGGCGCGGGACCGCTGCTCGCCGGGGAGCTCCGGCGGCAGCACGCCGTCCTCGAAGCGGCCGCCCACGGACCGACCGGTCTGCGCCGGGCCCGCGAGCTCTCCGTCGAGGGTGGCCGGGTCCTGCGCGCGGTCGTCTCGCGCAGGGCCCGTACCGCCTGAACCCCTATTCCGCTTCGGGTTCCTGGACCATGACCGACGCGACCGCCGCCGCGATCTCCTGCTCCGCCGTCGCCTTGTCGAGGCCGAGGCCGCTGAGCACGCCCTCGCCGTCCTCGTGCTCCAGGAGCGCGAGCAGGATGTGCTCGGTGCCGACGTAGTTGTGCCCGAGGCGCAGGGCCTCGCGGAACGTCAGCTCCAGGACCTTCTTCGCCGCCGCGTCGTACGGGACGAGCGTGGGCGGCTCCTCGACTGCCGGCGGCAGGGTCGCCGCGACCGCTTCGCGGATCTGTTCGAGCGTCACGCCCCGCGAGGTGATCCACATCGCCGCGAGCCCCTCGGGCTCCGCGAGCAGGCCGAGGGCGAGGTGCGCGGGGACGGTCTCGCCGTTGCGAGCGGCGGTGGCCTCGTTCTGAGCGGCCATGATCACGTTCCGGGCCCGCGGGGTGAAGCGGCTGAACCCCGCGTTCGGGTCCATCTTCTCCGCGTCCGGCTCCTTGGGGACGAAACGCTTCTGTGCCGCCTGGCGGGTGACGCCCATGCTGCGGCCGATGTCGGTCCAGGACGCGCCGGAGCGACGGGCCTGGTCCACGAAGTGGCCGATGAGGTGGTCGGCGACGTCGCCGAGGTGGTCGGCGGCGAGGACCGCGCCGGAGAGCTGCTCCAGGGCGTCGGGGTGGACCTTCTTGATCGCTTCGATGAGTTCGTCGAGACGGACGGGGATCTTCGGAACGATGGGATTCGTCATGAGGCAACCGTAGGTTGACAGTCGATGACTGTCAACGGTCGGTTGACAGTGAAACGGGCATGACGGATCCCGGGTCGAGGAGAGGGAGAAGGAGGAGGGAGGGGGCGGGGAGAGGGAGGAAGAGGGGGAAAGGGAGACGACCGGGGTCGCCACCCCCCACAGGAGAGACCCCGGTCGTCGTCCACGGAACCGCAGCACGGCTCCGTACCTGTTACTGCGCCACAGTCGCGGTTTCTGTCACACCGACATGCGGACAGCCGGAGGTTGCAGGTTGTACAAAGTCCCCCGTAGTACGTGGACGTACCACCGGACCACCACGTAGCGTGCAGCTTCGCGACGGGCGAGGCGGCGATGACCAGCCGACACGCCGTGACGACGCGACCGACGAACAGGGTTTGGGGAGTGCTGGGGGACGACGCGGAGCTGACGGCCGCGGTGCTCGCTGCACAGGACGGGGACGAGGACGCCTTCCGTACTGTGTACCGCGCCGTGCAACCTCGATTGCTCGGCTACATACGCACACTGGTCGGCGACGGCGACGCGGAGGACGTCGCCTCGGAGTCCTGGCTCCAGATCGCGCGCGACCTCGACCGGTTCGACGGCGACGCGGACCGCTTCCGCGGCTGGGCCGCCAGGATCGCGCGCAACCGCGCGCTCGACCACATCCGGATGCGCGGCCGCAGGCCCGCCGCGGGGGCCGACGAGACCGAGCTCGCCGACAAGCCCGCCGAGTCCGACACCGTGGCCGAGGCGATGGAAGCCCTGTCCACCAGCGACACCATGCACCTCATCTCCCGGCTCCCGCAGGACCAGGCCGAGGCCGTCGTCCTGCGCGTGGTCGTCGGTCTGGACGCCAAGAGCGCCGCCGACACCCTGGGCAAGCGCCCCGGAGCCGTACGGACCGCCGCGCACCGGGGGCTGAAGAAGCTCGCCGAACTGCTCGGCGCGGACGGGCCGCCGGCGGACGGCCAAGGGCTCGTCCCCCTGGACGGAGTCCCTCCGCAACGCGGGCGCGGGCCGGGCTCCCCGGACCCCGGCGGTGTGACGCATTCACGTTCGCGTACGCAGAAGGACATGTGATGGCCGACGAGCGCTACCAGTGGCTCGACCAGGAGGCCGCGGAGCGGCTGCTCCGCGGCGAACCGGTCGACGCCCTCGACGAACCCGCGCGATCCGAGGCCCGGCGCCTCGCGGAGGCCCTCGGCTCGGCCCGTGACGCGGTCCGTCCGCCTGCCCTCGCCGACGCGCGCGCCGAGCTGCCCGGCGAGGCGGCCGCGCTCGCCGCGTTCCGCGAGGCCACCGCGGCCCGCGCCGCTGCCGCCGGTCCCGCTGCCGGTGCCCCGGCCGCCCCGGTCGCCGCCCCGGCCGAGATCAGCCCGGTCGTACGGCTCGCCGCCCCCGTCGCCGCACCCGTACGCCGCTGGGGACGCTCCGTCCGGTTCGGGCTGGCCGCCGCGGTGGCCGCCGTCACGGTCGGCGGCGTCGCCGTCGCCGCGGGCACCGGCGTCCTGCCGCTCATCGGCCCCGAGCCCGCCGCCTCCGTCACGGCGGTCGAGACCCCGGAGCCGGTCGTCTCGACCTCCCGGGGCCTCCGCGAGAACCCCGGCACGCCCTCGCCGGTCCCGGACGGGACCGGGCACGCGCACGGCTCGTCGCCCCCGCCCGCCACGGCCGGAACCGGTTCGACCCCTTCGGACGGACCTCCTTCGGACGGCTCTCCGGGCGGATCCACCTCCGGCGGCTCCTCGTCGGGCGGTTCCTCGGCCACCGCCCCGCCCCGGACCCGCACCACCCCGGGCCCCGGCGCGACGGCGACGGGCGCGAAGGACCCGAAGGAGGCGAAGGACGCGGGGGAGAGGGCCCTCCAGGCCTGCCGCGACTACCTGGCCGGCCGGCTCGACGAGTCCGGCCGGCGCGAGCTCACGGATCTGCTGCGCGCCGACGAGACCCTGAGCCGGTTCTGCGAGGCCGCCGTCTCGGGTGCCGGGGGCGGAGCGTCCCCCGCACCCTCGCTCACCCCCACGCCCGCGTCCCCGGAGAAGGACAAGGACGGCGGTGACCACCGCGACGACGACGGGCCCAGGCGGGACGGGAAGAACGGCGGCGCCGAGGCGGACAGCCTGGCCGTCGCCCCGCGTGACGCCGGGAGCGACAGCGGGAGCAAGGGCGGGAGCGACGACGGGAGCGACAGCGGCGGCGCCGTCGGTGACGGCGCGCGCGGCGGTGCGCAGAAGAAGGACAAGGCGCGCCGCTGAACCCGCTCCACCCCAGGTGTGACACTTTTCGACCCGTCGGCGCAGTACAGAGTGAGCCGACTGGTCATCGGCCGCGCGTGAGCCGGGGTTCCCCCCGTACCTACGGCTCCGCGCACCCGGCGCGGGTGGGACACGTTCCCCCGGTCCCACCCGCGCCCTCTCTCCCACTCACCAGTGGACGACGACCTTGTCGCCGACCTTCACCTGGTCGAAGAGGGCCGCGAGCTTCGCCCGGTCCCGGACGTTGACGCAGCCGTGCGAGGCGCCGTTGTAGCCGCGGGCCGCGAAGTCCGCCGAGTAGTGCACGGCCTGGCCCCGGCTGAAGAACATCGAGTACGGCATGGGCGTGTGGTACAGCGTCGACACCCAGTCCCTGGCCTTCCGGTCCACCTTGAAGAGGCCCTCGCGGGTCGGCGTGTTCTCCGAGCCGAAGCGGACGTCGAAGGACGAGACGACCTTGCCGTCGATCATCCAGGCGAGCGTCCGGCTCTCCTTGCTGATGCACAGCACCCGGCCGGTCATGCAGCGCGGATCGGGCGTGTCCAGCTTGTTCGTGGTCGAGGGCTTGAGCTCGTCGGCGGTCGGCTTCCGCGTCATCCCCAGCAGCCGCTGCCAGGTCGTCTCGTCCACCGAACCCGTCTGCGGCAGCCCCCGCTTCGTCTGGAAGGCCGTGACCGCGCCCGCCGTCATCTTCCCGTAGAAGCCGGTCGGCGCCCGGTCGAAGTAGCCGGCCTGGCGCAGCCGCGCCTGGAGCTCGCGCACCTGCTCGTTCTCGTCGCCGTCGCCCATGAGGGGTTTGGCGCCCGGGGTGGCGGACGAGGCAGGGGACGTGGAGGCGGACGGGGCGGCGGACGAGGACGGGGACGGCGGCTTGCCGTCCGTCGCCGAAGGCGCGGGATCCGAGGAACCAGAGGAACCAGAGGAACCAGAGGAACCAGAGGAACCAGAGGAACCAGAGGAACCAGAGGAAGCGGAGGGAGTGGAGGCGGCCGACGTCGTCGGTGCCGGCTTCGTCCCCACCGGAGTCTTCGGCGCCTGCGCCGTACACCCCGCCGCGAGCGCCACCGCCGCCCCCGCCAGTACCGCTCTCCGTATGACGGACGTGGTCCGCTTCATGGTGTCCCCCGAGTGGAATCGTGCGTATGTACCCGTAGGGATGCTTCCCAGCCCCACACGGTTGCGCACGCTGTGAGGAAGGTCCCAGCGTGCTGCCCTCCACCGGCCGCACGCCCGCCGCTACAGTCCGTCGCGAGGGTCGGTACCGCCGAGTCGGTGCCGCTGAGCAGCAGGTCTGCAGGGTCTATCGGGAGGCACAACACATGGCGCGCGAGACGGAGTCGGGTCTCCCGATCGAACCGGTCTACGGACCGGAGTCCCAGGAGGGCTGGGACCCGGCGGAGAAGCTGGGCGAGCCCGGCAAGTACCCGTTCACGCGGGGCGTGTACCCGTCGATGTACACGGGTCGTCCGTGGACGATGCGGCAGTACGCCGGTTTCGGTACGGCGACGGAGTCGAACGCCCGCTACAAGCAGCTCATCGCCAACGGCACGATGGGCCTCTCCGTGGCCTTCGACCTGCCGACGCAGATGGGCCACGACAGCGACGCCCCGATCTCGTCCGGCGAGGTCGGCAAGGTCGGCGTGGCGATCGACTCGATCGACGACATGCGGGTCCTGTTCGACGGGATCCCGCTGGACAAGGTCTCGACGTCGATGACGATCAACGCCCCCGGTTCCCTCCTGCTCCTCCTCTACCAGCTCGTCGGCGAGGAGCAGGGCGTCCCGGCGGACCAGCTCACGGGCACGATCCAGAACGACGTCCTGAAGGAGTACATCGCGCGGGGCACGTACATCTTCCCGCCGAAGCCCTCCCTGCGCCTGATCGCGGACATCTTCAAGTACTGCAAGGCCGAGATCCCGAAGTGGAACACGATCTCGATCTCCGGCTACCACATGGCCGAGGCGGGGGCGTCGCCCGCGCAGGAGATCGCGTTCACGCTCGCGGACGGCATCGAGTACGTCCGCACGGCCGTCGCCGCCGGCATGGACGTCGACGACTTCGCCCCGCGCCTGTCGTTCTTCTTCGTCGCCCGCACGACGATCCTGGAGGAGGTCGCCAAGTTCCGCGCGGCCCGCCGGATCTGGGCGCGGGTGATGAAGGAGGAGTTCGGCGCGAAGAACCCCAAGTCGCTGATGCTCCGGTTCCACACGCAGACCGCCGGCGTGCAGCTGACGGCCCAGCAGCCCGAGGTCAACCTCGTCCGCGTCGCCGTCCAGGGCCTCGCCGCCGTCCTCGGCGGCACGCAGTCGCTCCACACCAACTCCTTCGACGAGGCCATCGCCCTGCCGACGGACAAGTCGGCCCGCCTCGCCCTCCGTACGCAGCAGGTCCTCGCGTACGAGACGGACGTGACGGCCACCGTCGACCCCTTCGCGGGCTCCTACGTCGTCGAGAAGATGACGGACGACGTGGAGGCGGCGGCCCTGGAGCTCATGGCCAAGGTCGAGGAGATGGGCGGCGCGGTCTCGGCCATCGAGCGCGGCTTCCAGAAGGGCGAGATCGAGCGGAGCGCGTACCGCATCGCGCAGGAGACCGACAGCGGCGAGCGGGTCGTCGTCGGCGTCAACCGCTACACGATCGACGTCGAGGAGCCGTACGAGCCGCTGCGCGTCGACCCGGCGATCGAGGCCCAGCAGGCCGAGCGCCTCGCCAAGCTGCGCGCCGAGCGCGACCAGGCGGCGGTGGACGCGGCGCTCGTCGAGCTCAAGAAGGCGGCCGAGGGCACGGACAACGTCCTGTACCCGATGAAGGACGCCCTCCGCGCCCGTGCGACGGTCGGCGAGGTCTGCAACGCGCTGCGAGAGGTCTGGGGCACGTACGTCCCGACCGACGCGTTCTAAGGGCAGGCGAGGCTAAGACCCAGCTCACAGCGGAGTGTCGTACCCATGTGCGACACTCCGCTCCATGCTGGGTGTCATCGATCTGCCGACGTACCTCGCGGGACTCGTCCTCATCATCCTCCTCCCGGGGCCGAACTCGCTCTACGTGCTGTCCGTCGCCGCCCGCAAGGGCACGCGCACCGGATACCGGGCCGCCGCCGGGGTCTTCACCGGCGACGCCGTCCTCATGACGCTCGCCGCCCTCGGCGCCGCCTCGCTGCTCCAGACCACCCCGGTCCTCTTCATGATCGTGAAGTACGCGGGCGCCGGCTACCTGGCCTGGATGGCGTACGGGATGCTGCGCTCCGCCCTCGCGATGTGGCGGAGCCGGGGCGCGGTCGCGGCCGACGACGAGATCCCGGCGCAGGAGACCGGCCAGGTGGAGCGGCCGTACCGGCGCGCCCTGCTGATCAGCCTGTTCAACCCGAAGGCGATCCTCTTCCTGATCTCCTTCTTCGTGCAGTTCGTGGACCCCTCGTACGCCTACCCGGCGCTCTCCTTCCTGGTCCTCGGCAGCCTGCTCCAGCTCGGCAGCTTCCTCTACCTGACGACCCTGATATTCGGCGGGACGCGGCTCGCCGCCGCGTTCCGCAGCCGCCGACGGCTCTCGGCCGGCGCCACCTCGGCCGCGGGCGCCCTCTTCCTCGGCTTCGCGGTGAAGCTCTCC
Source organism: Streptomyces sp. NPDC020807 (assembly GCF_040641575.1). NCBI lineage: Bacteria > Bacillati > Actinomycetota > Actinomycetes > Kitasatosporales > Streptomycetaceae > Streptomyces > Streptomyces sp. NPDC020807. The sequence continues at coordinate 29,706 of NZ_JBFADU010000039.1, read as the reverse complement.
CTCAGCAGCGCGGCCTGACGCCCCCTCCCCACCCCCGCCGCGTGATCGTTTGACCCTGACACCGTGTGAGGCTGTTCCGTAAGGGGCGTCATGTTCATCATCGGAGACTTCGCCCGGCACGGGCGGGTGTCGGTCCGCATGCTGCGTCACTACGACGCCATCGGACTGCTGCGCCCGGCCCGGGTCGACCCGCACACGGGATACCGCTACTACGCGGCCGACCAGCTCGCCCGGCTCAACCGCGTCATCGCGCTCAAGGACCTCGGCTTCACCCTCGAACAGGTGGGGGAGATGCTCGACGAGCGGGTCGACGCGGACGAGCTGCGCGGGATGCTGCGGCTGCGCCAGGCCGAGCTGGAAGAGGCCCTGGAAGCGGCGCGCTCGCGGCTCGCCCAGGTCGGCGAGAGGCTCCGGGCCATCGAAACGGAGGGACGCATGTCCACCCAGGACGTCGTCGTCAAGAAGATCCCCGCCGTGCGCGTGGCCGAGCTGAGCGCGGTCGCCGCGAGCTTCGGCCCCCAGGACATCTCCCCCGTCATCGGACCGCTCTACGACGAGCTGTGCGACCGCCTGGCGGCGGCGGGCGTCACGGGCTTCGGCCCGGGCGTCGCGTACTACGAGGACGCGGGCCGGGGCGACGGCTCGGTCGTCGTGCACGCGGCCATGACCGTCCCCGAGGGGACGGCCGTGGAGGGCGTCGACGTCCGCGTCCTGCCGGGCGTCGAGGAGGCCGCGACCATCGTCCACCGCGGCTCCATGGACGACGTCCTGCCGACCGCGCAGGCGCTGGCCCACTGGATCGGCACCAACGGCTACACCACCAAGGGGTACGCCCGGGAGCTGTACCTGGAGTGCCCGGACGACCGGTCCCGGTGGGTGACGGAGCTCCAGGAGACGATCGAGCGCGTCTGACCTCCCCGGAGACGGGCGTACGGAAGGCCCGGGACCCCCGCACGGGTCCCGGGCCGTGGTCTCAGGGGTGGCCCCTACTTGCGGGCCGCGGCCCGCTTCCTGAGCTCCTTCCGCAGCCGCAGCGCGCGCCGCGCCAGGCCCCGCACCTTCGGGTGCCGGGGCACGGGCAGGCCGCCAGGGAGGCTCAGATAGGTCAGGCGGCGGCGGGTGAAGTGGACCCGGGTGAGCTCGGCGTACGGCCCCGACAGGTGCCGCGCCGCCGCCGGCCGCAGGTCGGCCCGTATCTTCGGCTGCATCGCGAAGCCGACGGCCGCCACCAGGTCGTTGAGGCCCGCCGCGTCCGGCGCCGGTCCGCCGGTCCCGTCCTCCTCCAGGGGCGGGACCACCGCGTCGACGACGGTCAGCGGGATCCGGTTGCTGTTCGGGAACGGGGTCAGCCGCTCCAGGAGCGTGCCGGTGCCGACCCGGGCGGTGGGCAGCCCGTAGAAGGAGTGCGCCGTGAGCAGCGCCGTGGAGAAGCAGCCGACGACGAGCGCGGGCCGGGTCTCGCGGTAGAGCACCTCGGCGAGGACGGGCCGGTCCTCGACGGTCAGCTCGGCGCCGAGCCGCTCCGCCTCCTCGGCGAGCGAGCCCGTCCAGCTGTCGGGGGCGGTCGGGTGCGGCTTGAAGACGAGCCTCCGGTGGCCGCGGGCGACGGCGCCCCTGACCATCCGCAGGTGGAGTTCCTCCTCCTCGGCGGCGGTGAGCAGCTTCAGGGCGGCGAGGTACTGCCCGAGGAGCAGCGCGGGGCCGGTCTCCGCGGCCTCGGGTGACGGCCCGGACAGCTCCGCGACGACCTTCGTGAACGCCTCGGCCGGTACGGTCTCGGGCGCGGCCCCGAACTCGCCGAGGAGCAGCGGCCTGAGCCCCGGGACGAGGTCCAGGTGGAGCAGGCGCCGGACCCGCCCGCCGATCATGGTGTCGATCTTGTTCCGGGTCGGCCCGTAGCTCATGAGCCCGTCGGCGTAGACCGTGATCGAGGCCTCGGGCAGCAGCTGGGCGATGGCGAGCGCGGGGGTCACCTGGATCGACTCCAGGGCGAGTTCGACCCGGTCGTCGCCGAGCCGCCACAGGGTGCGCAGGTACCGCTGGAGCATCGGCAGGTCGCTGCCCCGGGGCGTCCAGCCGGCCGGGTGGAGCGGGGAGATCGTCTCGTTCCAGGAGATGACCTCGTCGAAGCGGGCGCGGATCAGGTCGAAGCCGTCGGCCTCGTCGAGCGCCGGCGTCGTCTCGGGCACGGGCGCGTTGTTGGTGACGAGGAGGATCCGCCGGTCCGCCCGGCCGAAGGAGCCGCTGTCGAGCGCGGCGGCCAGGGTGGCCGCCCCGTAGAGGGTGGAGGCGGCGAAGATCTGCGTGGTCCGGCGGGCGCTCATGCCGCCACCTCCGGGGCACCGGCGGCGGAGCCGACGACGGGGGAGGAGGGCCGGGTCACCGTCACGGCGACCGGCGCCGGGTCCGGCGCGGGCGGCGGCGGGGCGGGCCGCTGCTTGCGCAGCTTCCGCAGCATCACCGCGCGCTCCCCGCCCATCGCGGTCAGCGCGCCGTCGAGGACCTTCTGCGGCATGCGGCGCAGCGCGCCCGCGCTCATCGCCGTCAACCGCTCCGCCACCTCGGGCTCGAATCGCTTGATTCCGGCGACGTGATGGGAAATCAGCGCGCAATAGGTGCGCACGGCCTTGGGGAGGAGAAGGTCCGCGTCCCGGTCCGCCGCGGTCTCCTCGATCACCTGGTCGAATGCGCGGATGAAATCCAATTGCCGGACATCGCCGATCTGGGTGAGCGAGGTCGCGACCCCGCGGCGGTAGAACACGCCGAGTTCCCCGATCGCCGCGAACGATTCCGCCTCGCGGTGCAGCCTCCAGATCCAGGGCCGGTCCTCGGCCGTCCGCAGCCCGTGCGGGAAGTGCAGGAGGCCGCGCTCCAGGAGGCGGCGGTGGTAGATCCCGGCCCACGCGTACGGGTAGTCGACGGCGGTCGTGCGGTGGGCGGGCAGTATGGCCTCGCGCGGGTCGAGGACCTCGTCGCGGCGGGGGACCGGCACCCGGCGGACGGAGCGGGCCCGGCCCGTCACGGAGACGTGGTCGGTACGGAGGAAGTCGACGCCCGTCCGGTCCATCGCGGCGACGAGGCGCGCGTAGTAGCCGGCGGCGAGCCAGTCGTCGCCGTCCAGGAAGGTGACGTACTCGCCCCTGGCCCGGTCCAGGCCGGTGTTCCGCGCGGTGGCGAGTCCCTGGTTGGCGGCGTGCCGGAGCAGGACGGCGCCCGGGACGTCGCGCACGGCCCGTTCGAGGATCTCCGGTGTGCCGTCCGACGAGCAGTCGTCGACGAGCAGGAACTCGAAGTCCTCGCGGGCGTTGGCGCGCAGGCTTGTGAGGGTGTCGGAGGCGTATGTCTGCACGTTGAAGAACGGCACGACGACGGAGAGCTTGACCACGCGGCCGACGCTAGGGCCCGACCCGGCATTCCCCCCGACCGGTGGGGGGACGTTTGGTGAACACCAAGCGGCGAGCCGCTTAACCGCCTTTCACAGAAGGGAAATCCAGCCCTCTCCCGGCCGGATTCCGGGTGTTCCCGGGGCCGCTTCAGAATGCGGAGGCGCTCTGTTCACCCGTTGTTGTGGCCCAGTTGGGCCGAAAAGCGGAAGGCCCTTCTAGCGTCCTCGACGTGCCAGCAAGTAGCAGCGAAGCGGTACGGACCGCCGTACTCGCCGATTCCGACACCCGGTGGAAATGGGGCGCCCTCACGGCGCGCCGCATCACCGCGGCGACAGCCGAGCCCACCGGTTTCGTCCTGCGCGGCAGGGCCACTCCCACCGCACGCCAGCTCGCCGAGACCGGGGTCTCCCGGGTCGCCCCGCGCGAGGTGACGGGCGCGGAGTTCCTGCGCGAGGTGCGGGACGCGGAGGAGCGCGGCGAGGGGTACGACGTCCTCGTCCTCGCCCTCGTCGGCGGAACCGTCCGCGCGGTCCTCCAGGGCATCGCCGACCTCGGCCTCGAGCGCCGCCCGGTGATCGTCACCGGATACGTCGGTGTCGTGTACGAGAAGCTCGCCGACGGCCTCCTCCTGCGCCACGGCGCCGACGTCGTCCTCGCCAACTCCCGCCACGACGCCGAGCGTTTCCGCGCGGTGTACGAGGGTGTCGGCGCGGACTCCGAGGGCGTGGGCGCCGAGGCGGACCCGGAGGTGCCCGTCGGCCTCGCCGACCCCGTCGTCGAGGCCGCGCTCCCCTTCCTCGGCGGAGCCCCGTACGCCCCCCTGGCGGGCCGCGACACCCTCGTCTTCGCCGCACAGCCCTCCGTGCCCGTCAGCCGGGCCGAACGCGCTTACCTGCTGCGCCGGTTGACCGAGCACGCCCGGCTCCACCCCGGCCGCGAGGTCCTCCTCAAGCTCCGCTCGAAGCCGGGCGAACACACCACGCACCTGGAGGAGTTCCCGTACCAGAAGCTGGTCCGCGAGCTCGACGCGCCCGCCAACTTCCGCCTCGTGTACGGAAACATGGGCGAGGTCCTGGACCGCACCGACCTCCTGGTCACCGTCTCCTCCACGGCCGCCCTCGAAGCGCTCCACCGCCGGATCCCCACCGCGGTCCTCACCGACTTCGGCATCCGCGAGGCCCTCGGCAACCACCACTTCGTCGGCTCCGGCCTCCTGACCTCCTTCGACCGGCTCGACAAGGGACGCGTCCCCGTGCCGGACGAGGAGTGGCTCGCCCGGCAGGGCGTCGCCTCCGACAGCCCGTACGAGTCGGCCTTCGACGCGGCCCGCGACCGCGTCGCCGCGCTCCTCGCACTCCCCGCCCTGCCCCCGCTCCGCCCCTACTACACCGCGGAGACGGCCCCCGGCTACCTGCCGGGGATCCTCGCCCGCCACCGCCTGGACGTCACCGCGCCGGAGCCCCGTGAGAGCGGCCTGCGCCGGGTCGTGCGGGAGGCCGCGCGGGGCGCGTACCGCCACGGCGTGCAGCGCGTGGCCCCCGTCATCCGCCGCCTGGGAGACCTGTGATGCCGACGAACGAGCACGAGAGCACGACGCCCACGGTCCTCGCCGTGATCCCCGCCCGGGGCGGCTCCAAGGGCGTCCCCGCCAAGAACCTCGCCCCCGTCGCAGGGGTCCCGCTGGTGGCCCGCGCCGTCCACGCCTGCCTCGGCGCCCGCACGGTGACGCACGTCGTCGTCTCCACCGACGACGAGGCCATCGCGGCGGCGGCCCGTACCGCCGGAGCCGAGGTCGTGCGCCGCCCCGCCGACATCGCCGGGGACACCGCGAGCAGCGAGGCCGCCGTCCTGCACGCCGTGGACGCCTTCGAGGCGGTCCACGGCCGCACGGCAGACGTCGTCCTCCTCGTCCAGTGCACGAGCCCCTTCCTCACCTCCGCCGAGGTCGCCGAGACCGCCGACCGGGTCGCGTCCGGCGCCGCCGACACCGCCTTCACGGCCGCCCCCAGCCACGGCTTCCTGTGGCGCGATTCCGGCGCGGGCGGCGCCGAGGGCGTCAACCACGACAAGGCCCACCGCCCCCGCCGCCAGGACCGCGAGCCCGAGTACCTGGAGACCGGCGCCGTCTACGCGATGGACGCACCCGGCTTCCGTACCCACGGACACCGCTTCTTCGGCCGCACCTCGATCGTCGTCACCGACCCCGCCCGGGTCCTGGAGATCGACGACCCGCACGACCTCGCCCGCGCGAAGGCCCTCGCACCGCTCCTCGGCGCGCCCGCCACCCCCGGCTTCGCCGACGTGGACGCGGTCGTCCTCGACTTCGACGGCACCCAGACCGACGACCGGGTCCACCTCGACGCCGAGGGACGCGAGTTCGTCTCCGCCCACCGCGGCGACGGCCTCGGCATCGCGGCCCTGCGCCGCGCCGGACTGCCCGTCCTCATCCTCTCCACCGAACAGAACGCCGTCGTCGCCGCCCGCGCCCGCAAGCTCAAGATCCCCGTCCTGCACGGCATCGACCGCAAGGACCGGGCCCTCAAGGAGTGGTGCGACGCCGAGGGCATCGACCCGCAGCGCGTCCTCTACGCCGGCAACGACGTCAACGACCTGCCCTGCTTCCACCTCGTCGGCTGGCCCGTCGCGGTGAGCAGCGCCCACGACTCCGTCCGGGCCGCGGCCCGCGCGGTCACCACCACCCCCGGTGGTTTCGGCGCGATCCGCGAGATCGCCGCCTGGCTCCTCGGGCCCGAACTCACCCCGCCCTCCCCCCGCGTCACCAACTCCTAAGGAACAGCACCATGAGCACCCGTCTGCGCACCTTCGGCTCCAAGACCGCCGGCCCCGGCCGCCCCGTCTACATCACCGGCGAGATCGGCATCAACCACAACGGCGAGCTCGAGAACGCCCTCGCGCTCATCGACGTCGCCGCCGAGGCCGGCTGCGACGCCGTGAAGTTCCAGAAGCGCACCCCGGAGATCTGCACCCCGCGCGACCAGTGGGACATCGAGCGCGACACCCCCTGGGGCCGCATGACGTACATCGACTACCGCCACCGCGTGGAGTTCGGCGAGGACGAGTACCGCGCCATCGACGAGCACTGCAGGAAGCGCGGCATCGACTGGTTCGCCTCCCCGTGGGACACCGAGGCCGTCGCCTTCCTGGAGAAGTTCGACGTCCCGGCCCACAAGGTCGCGTCCGCCTCCCTCACCGACGACGAGCTCCTCCGCGAGCTGCGCGCCACCGGCCGCACGGTCATCCTCTCCACCGGCATGTCGACGCCGAAGCAGATCCGGCACGCCGTCGAGGTCCTCGGCTCGGACAACATCCTGCTCTGCCACGCCACCTCGACCTACCCGGCCAAGGCCGAGGAGCTCAACCTCCGCGTGATCAACACGCTGAAGGAGGAGTACCCGAACGTCCCGATCGGCTACTCCGGCCACGAGACCGGCCTCCAGACCACCCTCGCCGCCGTCGCCCTCGGCGCCACCTTCGTCGAGCGCCACATCACCCTCGACCGCGCCATGTGGGGCTCCGACCAGGCCGCCTCCGTCGAACCGCAGGGCCTCCAGCGCCTCGTCCGCGACATCCGCACCATCGAGACCGCCCTCGGTGACGGGGTCAAGAAGGTGTACGAGTCGGAGCTCGGCCCGATGAAGAAGCTCCGCCGGGTCCAGGGGCTCGTCGCCGCATGACCGGGCAGCTGGCGTTCGTCGAGAGCCCGGTCCAGCTCCTCAACGTCCTGGAATGGGCGCACACGCAGGCGCCCGACCGGGCCCCCGGCGAGCCGCCCGCGCCCGCCCTCACGGTCGTCGTCCTGTCGCCGACCGACCCCATGTCGCGGGGCCAGCTGCGCCGCATGGCCCAGCTGGCCCGCGACGACGGGCTCACCGTCCTCTGGCAGGAGGCCCGCGCCGGCCGCGGCGCCCTCGCCCGCACCCTGCGGGGGCTCGCCGGGCCGCTGCGCTCGGCCGAGCGGGTCGTCATCGGCGACCCGTTCTCCCGCTACGTCCAGCTCCTCCTGACGCTCTTCGCCCCGCGCCGCCTCACCGTGGTCGACGACGGGACGGCGACGATGGAGTTCGCCGCCCAGCTCGGCCGCGGCGAGCGCCTGGTCCGCTGGCACCGCAAGGGCAGCCTCGGCCCGCGCGAGCTGGTCCTCGCCCCCGTCACCTCGATGGCCAGGCGGCGCCTCGCCCCCGCCCGCGGCCGTACGGTCGAGATCTTCACCTCCCTGCCCGTCGAGGCGCCGGAGGGCGTGGAGGTCACGAGGAACGCCTACGCCTGGACCCGGGACCGCTTCGGGCCCCCGTCCCTCACCGGCGGCGCGGACCTGGTGGGCACCTCGCTCGTCGAGACCGGGGTCGTCGACTCCGCCCACTACCTGCGGGTCGTCGGCGAGCTGGCCCGCACGCACGGGGCGACCCGCTACTTCGCGCACCGGCGGGAGAGCTCCGAGAAGCTGCACGCCGTCGCCGTCGAGACCGGTCTCCAGATCGTCCGGCCCGACCTGCCCCTGGAGCTCATCGCCCGCCGCGGACCCATCGGCCGCACGGTCGTGAGCTTCCCGTCCACGGTCGTCCACACCCTGCCGCTGGCCCTCGTCGGTACGGGCGTGAAGGTCGCCGTCGTCGAGGTCGCGCCCGAGTGGCTCCGGGCCACCGCCTCGCCGCGGGCCCAGGGCTTCCTGTCCGGGATCGCGGGCACGGCGGCCCACGAGGTCGACCGGCTCACCCACCCGACCCGACTCGAGTTCGGCTAGAGAATCAGGCGACCGTACCCACATCGAGGGGCCTTCATGCACGGCAAACCGAGATTCTTTCCCCTATCGGGCTGAACTTTTCGTGATCAACGGGCAGTTGATCTCCGAAGGGGCCTACCCTTCAAAAGGTGAACCAGTTGAAGTCCCGTGAGCCAGGCTCCACCACCCTGCCCGGAACGCTGTCCGCACCCCTGCGAGCCGAACTGATCGCCTTCCGCAGGGACTTGCACATGCACCCGGAGCTGGGCAACCAGGAGTTCCGTACGACCGCCGCGCTCAAGGCCCGCCTGGAGGCGGCCGGCCTCGCGCCGAAGGTCCTTCCTGGTGGCACGGGACTCATCTGTGACATCGGGACTCCGGACCGCAAGCGGCCGATGCTCGCCGTGAGGGCCGACCTCGACGGGCTGCCCATCCCGGACGTGAAGACCGTCGCGTACCGCTCCACCGTGGCCAACCGCGCCCACGCCTGCGGACACGACGTCCACACCACCACGGTCCTCGGCGCCGGACTCGTCCTCGCCGAGCTCGCCCGTCAGGGCCGCCTGCCCGCCCCCGTCCGGCTCCTCTTCCAGCCCGCGGAGGAGGTCCTGCCGGGCGGCGCCGCCGACGCCGTCCAGGCCGGGGTGCTCGACGGCGTCGGCCGGATCATCGCCGTCCACTGCGACCCCAAGGTCGACGTCGGGAAGATCGGGCTGCGGGTCGGCCCCATCACCTCCGCCTGCGACCGGCTCGAAGTCACCCTCGACGGCCCCGGCGGCCACACCGCGCGCCCGCACCTGACGACCGACCTCGTCACCGCCGCCGCCCGCGTCGCCACCGACGTCCCCGCCGTCCTCGCCCGCCGCGTCGACGCCCGCTCGGGCCTCTCCGTCACCTGGGGCCGCATCGAGTCCGGGCACGCGCCCAACGTCATCCCGCAGCACGCCGAGCTCTCCGGCACCGTCCGCTGCCTCGACCTGCCCACCTGGCGCGCCGCGCCCGACCTGGTCCACGCGGCCGTCGACGAGATCGCGACCCTGCACCGGGCCAAGTCGACGGTGAACTACGTCCGGGGCGTCCCCCCGGTCGTCAACGACGCGGCCGTCGCCGAGCTCCTCGCCGACGCCATGACCGCCCGCAGGGGCGCGCACGCCATCGAGGACACCGAGCAGAGCCTCGGCGGCGAGGACTTCTCCTGGTACCTGGAGCACGTCCCCGGCGCCATGGCCCGCCTCGGCGTCCGCACCCCCGGCGACGCGCGGGTCCGCGACCTCCACGCGGGCGACTTCGACGTCGACGAGCGCTGCGTCGAGTCGGCGGTCGAACTCTTCACCGCCGCCGCCCTGATCGACGCGGACGTACGCCGCTGACCCCCTCGACGGCACCCGGAAACGGGGAGGGGTGATCAATCCCACGCAGGCCCGCTCAGATGAGCGCGAAAGGTCCTCCTCAGCCGTCCGGCCCACCGCCCGGCGTGTCCCAATTCGCGCTCTGGCCAAGGCTCGTACCTGCCTGTATAACCGGCGGTACCTGGTCGAACGCTGCCCGTGGCCCCCTCCCGGGGCCTTGCGACGATCCGATAACGACTCATGAACGGGTCTTTAACTGACATCTACGCGCGTTACGATCGCCGCGAAACCAGCGCCGGAAGAGGCGCTTTCGGTCAGTCTTGAAGGGACCCTCCTCTTGCGCCGGATCACCAGGATCACGACCGTGGGCATCGCCTCCGCGGCGCTCGCGCTGTCCGCCACCGCCTGTGGCAAGTCGTCCAACGACTCGGGCAGCAGCACCGACTCGAAGGCCGGCAAGGCCGCCATCGCGTACGACATCGGTGGCCGCGGCGACCAGTCGTTCAACGACGCCGCCTACGCGGGCCTGAAGAAGGCCGAGGACGAGCTCGGCGTCAAGGGCGCCGAGGCCGAGCCGTCGGCCGGCGAGGGCGACGCCGACAAGGTGCAGCGCCTCACCGCGCTCGCCCGCGCCGGCAACAACCCGGTCATCGGTGTCGGCTTCGCCTACGCCCCGGCGATCGAGAAGGTCGCGAAGGCGTACCCGAAGACCACCTTCGGCATCATCGACGACACCTCGAAGACCGGCGCCAACATCGCCAACCTGGTCTTCAACGAGGAGCAGGGCTCCTACCTGGCCGGCGTCGCCGCCGCCAAGGCGTCCAAGTCCGGCACGGTCGGCTTCATCGGCGGTGTCGAGGTTCCGCTGATCAAGAAGTTCGAGGCGGGCTTCGCGCAGGGCGTCAAGGACACCAACCCCAAGGCGAAGGTGCTCGTCCAGTACCTGACCCAGCCGCCGAACTTCGACGGTTTCGCCAAGCCCGACCTGGGCAAGGCCGCCGCGCAGGGCCAGCTCGACAAGGGCGCCGACGTGATCTACGCCGCCGCCGGTCTCGCCGGCTCCGGCGCGATCGAGGCCGCCTCCACCGCGGGCAAGTGGGCCATCGGCGTCGACTCCGACCAGTACAACCAGGCGGGTCTGGCCAAGTACAAGAACCAGATCCTGACCTCGGTCACCAAGGACGTCTCGGACTCCGTCTTCAACCTGATCAAGTCGGTCAAGGACGGCAAGCCGCAGTCCGGTGAGGTCCGCTACGGCCTCGCGACCGACGGCGTCGGCCTGGCCGAGTCGAACCCGGCCTACACCAAGATGACCGACGTCACCGAGGCTGTCGCCAAGGCGAAGAAGGACATCGTCGACGGCAAGATCACGGTCAAGACCGCTCCGTAAGGACGCAGGTCACGACCTGATTCCCGGGCCCGGCGTCCGGTGGCACCGCCCACCGGACCCGGGCCTGGGTCCCATTCCCGTACGGGTTTTCATTTTTCGGCAGCGCTACGCGTGTAGATGTCTCACTGGCACGATAACTTCGCCCCGCCCTGCCTCCCCGCTCCCACTCCTTCCGGCCAAGGAGAGTGCGTCATCAACGCGTCCAGCCCCCCTGCCGTAGAACTTCACGGCATCACCAAGCGGTTCCCCGGCGTCGTCGCCAACAAGGACATCGCGATCACGGTCCGCAAGGGCACCGTGCACGCCCTCATCGGCGAGAACGGTGCCGGCAAGTCGACCCTCATGAAGATCCTCTACGGCATGCAGAAGCCGGACGAGGGCACCATCGCCATCGACGGTGAGCAGGTCACCTTCTCCAGCCCCGGTGACGCCATCGCGCGCGGCATCGGCATGGTGCACCAGCACTTCATGCTCGCCGACAACCTCACCGTCCTGGAGAACGTCGTCCTCGGCGGCGAGAAGCTCTACGGCATCGGCGCCAAGGCGCGGAAGAAGATCCTGGAGATCTCCGACCAGTACGGCCTCGGGGTCCGCCCCGACGCCCTCGTCGAGGACCTCGGTGTCGCCGACCGCCAGCGCGTGGAGATCCTCAAGGTCCTCTACCGCGGCGCCCGCATCCTCATCCTCGACGAGCCGACCGCGGTCCTCGTCCCGCAGGAGGTCGACGCGCTCTTCGGCAACCTGCGCGAGCTCAAGTCCGAGGGCCTGACCGTCATCTTCATCTCGCACAAGCTGGGCGAGGTCCTGAAGGTCGCCGACGACATCACCGTCATCCGCCGAGGCACCACCGTCGGCACCGCCGACCCGAAGACCGCCACCACCAAGCAGCTCGCCGAGCTGATGGTCGGCAGCGAGCTGCCCTCGCCGGAGACCCGCGAGTCGACCGTCACCGACGTGCCGATGCTCCAGGTCACGAACCTGACCCTGGTCGAGAGCGGCGCCGGCGGCACCCCGCTGACCACGGCCGCCCCCGCCGACCCGTCGAAGGCCGTCACGGTCCACGAGGAGGTCGCGGTCGGCCGCAAGCTCCTCGACGACATCTCGCTCACCATCCACAAGGGCGAGATCCTCGGCATCGCCGGCGTCGAGGGCAACGGCCAGACCGAGCTCATCGAGGCCCTCATGGGCATGTGCTCGCCCGACGCGGGCGTCATCAGCCTCGACGGCGTCGACATCTCCAAGGTCTCGGTGCGCAAGCGCCGCGAGGGCGGCATCGGCTACATCCCCGAGGACCGCCACCGCCACGGCCTGCTCCTCGAAGCCCCGCTCTGGGAGAACCGCATCCTCGGTCACGTCACCGAGGAGCCCAACTCCAAGCGCGGCATCCTCGACCCGAAGGCCGCCCGCAAGGACACCGAGCGGATCGTCCGCGAGTACGACGTCCGGACCCCCGGCATCGACGTCACCGCGGCCTCCCTCTCCGGCGGCAACCAGCAGAAGCTGATCGTCGGCCGCGAGATGAGCCACGCCCCGAAGTTCCTGATCGCCGCCCACCCCACCCGTGGTGTGGACGTCGGCGCGCAGGCGCAGATCTGGGACGCCATCCGCGACGCCCGCCGCGAGGGCCTGGCGGTCCTGCTGATCTCCGCCGACCTCGACGAGCTGATCGGCCTCTCCGACACCCTCCGGGTCATGTACCGCGGCCAGCTCGTCGCGGACGCCGACCCCGCCACCATCACGCCCGAGGAGCTGGGCTCCGCCATGACCGGCGCGGCCACCGGCCACCTCGAAGGCACCGAGCAGTCCGAAGACGGTGACGCCCGATGATGAAATTCGACAAGGACAAGCTGATCATCGGGGCCGCGGGCCCGGTGCTCGCGCTCGTCACCTCGTTCGTCCTCACCGTCCTGGTGCTGCTCGCGACGGGTCTCGACCCGATCGAGCCGATCCGGCTGATGATCGAGAACGCCGAGTACACGGACATCCAGGTACTGATCGTCAACCAGACGGGCATCTACTACCTGGCCGCCCTGGCCGTCGCCATCGGCTTCCGGATGAACCTCTTCAACATCGGCGTCGACGGCCAGTACCGCCTCGCGGCGATGGTCTCGGCCCTCGTCGGCGCCTCCGTCGAGCTCCCCGGCCCGCTGCACATCCTGCTCATCGTGCTCGTCGCGATGCTCACCGGTGCCTTCTGGTCCGGCATCGCCGGTCTCCTCAAGACCACCCGCGGCGTCTCCGAGGTCGTCTCGACGATCATGCTGAACGCCATCGCGACCTCCCTGGTCGCCTGGCTGATCCTGCCCAAGAACTTCGGCGTCCAGCCCGAGGGCTCGAACAACCTCACCACCGGTGAGATCTCCGAGTCCGGCTGGTTCCCCGGCATCGACATGGGCGAGGGCAACGGGGTCATCTACGGCTTCACGTTCGTCGCGCTCGCCCTCGGCGTCGTCTACTGGTTCGTCCTCAACCGCACCCGGTTCGGCTTCGACCTGCGCGCCACCGGCGCCAGCGAGTCCGCCGCCCAGGCCAGTGGCGTCGACGCCAAGAAGATGATCCTCACCTCGATGCTGCTCTCGGGCGCCCTGGCCGGCCTCTCCGGCATGCCGACGCTGCTCGGCGAGTCCCACACGTACAGCCTCGACTTCCCGGTCGGCGTCGGCTTCACCGCCATCACGATCGCCCTCCTCGGCCGCAACCACCCGGTCGGCATCCTCTTCGCGGCCCTGCTCTTCGCGTTCCTCGACAAGGCGTCCTCGTCGCTGGACACCGCCGGGTACCCGAAGGAAATCACCCAGATCATGCAGGGCATCATCGTGATCGCGGTCGTCGTCTCGTACGAGCTCGTCCGCCGTTACGGCCTCCGCCGCCAGCAGCAGAAGGTCGGCGAGGAGCTCGCCGCCGGCGGCGCCATCAAGACCGAAGCCGACAAGGAGGTCTCGGCATGAGCACCGGCACTGTCACCAAGCCGAGCGCCGCGCCCAAGGGCGGCGGACGCCAGAAGCTCACCCTGCCGTGGATCATGCTGATCGTCGCGGCCGGTCTCGTCCTCTTCTCGCTGGTCCGGGTCGTCTCCGGCGCCAACGACCTCACCTCCGTCGGCCAGGTCTCCGGCGCGCTCCAGCTCGCCGTCCCGATCGGCCTCGCCGGTCTCGGCGGCCTGTGGGCCGAGCGCGCGGGCGTCGTCAACATCGGCCTCGAAGGCATGATGATCCTCGGCACCTGGTTCGGCGCCTGGGCCGGCTACCAGTGGGGCCCCTGGGTGGGCGTCCTGTTCGGCCTGCTCGGCGGCGCGCTCGGCGGCCTGCTGCACGCGATCATCACCGTCACGTTCAACGTGAACCACATCGTCTCCGGTGTGGCGGTCAACATCCTCGCGGTCGGCTTCACGCAGTACCTGTCGAACTTCACCTTCGCCGAGGCCGAGGGCGGCTCCTCGAAGCAGTCCCCGCGCATCGAGGAGATCACCACGATCACGATCCCAGGGCTGTCCGACTGGCTCCAGGACCTCCAGCAGAAGCACTGGTTCCTGATCTCCGACATCGCCGGCATCCTCGGCGGTCTGGTCACCAACCTGTCGCTGCTGACCGTCGTCGCCATCCTGCTCATCCCGGCGACCTGGTGGCTCCTCTGGCGCACCTCCTTCGGTCTGCGCCTGCGCTCCTGCGGTGAGAACCCGGTCGCGGCCGAGTCCCTCGGCGTGAACGTCTACAAGTACAAGTACATCGCCGTCGCCACCTCCGGCGCCCTCGCGGGCCTCGGCGGCGCGTTCCTCGCGATCGTCTCCACCGGCATCTACCAGGAGGGGCAGACCGGCGGCCGCGGCTACATCGGTCTCGCCGCGATGATCTTCGGCAACTGGATGCCCGGCGGCATGGCGCTCGGCGCCGGCCTCTTCGGCTTCACCGACAGCCTCAAGCTGCGCGGCGGCGCCGAGAACGTCCACGCGCTGCTGCTGCTCGTCGCGGTGCTCCTGGTGATCGCCGCCGTCTGGCAGCTGTACAGGAAGAAGTACGTCCCCGGTGTCGTCGCCGCCGCCTTCTCGGCCGTCTTCTTCCTCTGGTACGCCCTGACGGACGAGGTCCCGAGCCAGTTCGTCGACGCGGCCCCGTACATCACCACCCTGCTGGTGCTCGCGCTCTCGGCGCAGCGCCTGCGGATGCCCAAGGCGGACGGCCTGCCGTACCGGAAGGGCCAGGGCAAGTGACGCGGGACTTCCCGGAGGCGTCCCTCCCGGAGTCCGGCTGGGAAGCCCTCCGTACGGAGGCCCGCGCGGCGATGGGCCGCGCGTACGCCCCCTACTCCGGCTTCCCGGTCGGGGCGGCGGCCCTCGTCGACGACGGCCGCACGGTCTCCGGGTGCAACGTCGAGAACGCGTCCTTCGGGCTCGGCCTGTGCGCCGAGTGCGGGCTCGTCTCGCAGCTCCAGGCGACCGGCGGCGGCCGTCTGACGCACTTCGTGTGCGTGGACGGCCGGGGCGAGTCCCTCGTCCCGTGCGGCCGCTGCCGGCAGCTCCTGTACGAGTTCGGCGGCGCCGAGCTCGTCCTGGAGACGCCCGCCGGGTTCCTGACCCTGGGGGAGATGCTCCCGCAGGCGTTCGGCCCCGAGCACCTCGCCAAGTAAGGCCCCGGAGCGACCCTTCGTGCACGATGGAAGGGTCGCTCCCCCCTTTCCCTCCCCTCTATGCGCGTAGAAGTAGAAAGAGGAACCATCACCATGGACGTCATTTCCGTCATCCGTACGAAGCGGGACAAGGGCGAGCTGAGCCCGGAGCAGATCGACTGGGTCATCGACGCCTACACCCGTGGTGCGGTCGCCGACGAGCAGATGTCCTCGCTGGCCATGGCGATCCTGCTCAACGGCATGAACCGCACCGAGATCGCCCGCTGGACCGCCGCGATGATCGCGTCCGGCGAGCGCATGAACTTCGACGCGCTCTCCCGCCCGACCGCCGACAAGCACTCCACCGGCGGCGTCGGCGACAAGATCACCCTGCCGCTCGCCCCGCTCGTCGCCGCCTGCGGCGCGGCCGTCCCGCAGCTCTCCGGCCGCGGCCTCGGCCACACCGGCGGCACGCTCGACAAGCTGGAGTCCATCCCCGGCTGGCGCGCGCTCCTCTCCAACGAGGAGATGCTGCACGTCCTCGACACCACCGGCGCGGTCATCTGCGCGGCGGGCGACGGCCTGGCCCCGGCGGACAAGAAGCTGTACGCGCTCCGCGACGTGACCGGCACCGTCGAGGCGATCCCGCTGATCGCCTCCTCGATCATGTCCAAGAAGATCGCCGAGGGCACCGGCTCCCTGGTCCTGGACGTCAAGGTCGGCACCGGTGCGTTCATGAAGACCATCGAGGACGCCCGCGAGCTCGCCTCCACGATGGTCCAGCTCGGCACCGACAGCGGCGTGAAGACGGTCGCGCTCCTCACCGACATGTCGACCCCGCTCGGCCTCACCGCGGGCAACGCGCTCGAGGTCCGCGAGTCCGTCGAGGTCCTCGCCGGCGGCGGCCCCCAGGACGTCGTCGACCTGACCCTCGCCCTCGCCCGCGAGATGCTCGACGCGGCCGGCGTCAAGGACGCCGACCCGGCGAAGGCCCTCAAGGACGGCTCGGCCATGGACGTCTGGCGCCGGATGATCGCGGCCCAGGGCGGCGACCCGGACGCGACCCTCCCGGTCGCCCGCGAGCAGCACGTCGTCACGGCCCCGTCCTCGGGCGTCCTGACCCGCCTCGACGCCTACGACGTCGGCATCGCCGCCTGGCGCCTGGGCGCGGGCCGCGCCCGCAAGGAGGACCCGGTGCAGGCGGGCGCGGGCGTCGAACTCCACGCCAAGCCCGGCGACACGGTCACCGCGGGCCAGCCCCTGATGACCCTCCACACGGACACCCCGGAGAAGTTCGACTACGCCCTGGGCTCGCTGGAAGGCGCCTGGGACATCGCGGCGGAGGGCACGTCCTTCACGGCGAACCCGATCGTCCTGGACCGCATCGCCTGAGGCCTGAGCCGAGGCATATCCCCCTGACGCCCTCAGGTGAACGGGACCGGTGGACCTCCACCGGTCCCGTTCGGCCCAGTAACGCGAACCACGACAGGGTCCCCGCCCCCTTCGACCTCACCCTGGACACCGCCGAGTTCCCCGTCAGCTGAACAGCAGCCCCGGGAGCTCCCGCATCGCGTCGAAGACCACCGTCCGCGGGCCCATGAGCCGGTCCGCGCGGGTCAGCCCGCCGGCGTAGCCGAAGGCGCGCATCCCGGCCGCACGGGCGGCCTCGACGCCGTACGGGCTGTCCTCGACGACCGCGCAGCGCTCGGGCGGCACGCCCATCGTGGCCGCCGCGTGGAGGAAGAGGTCCGGGGCCGGCTTCGCCCGGGGGACGTCGTGGGCGCTGAACCTGCGGCCCTCGAAGCGGCTCAGGAGTCCCGCCCGGTCCAGGTTCCGGGCCACGGTCGCATGGCTGCCGTTGGACGCCAGGCAGTAGGGGACGGCCAGCGCGTCCAGGACCTCGGTGACGCCCTCCACGGCCGTGAGCTCCGCGTCGAGCGCGTCCTCGTACCGCTGCTTGTACGGGGTCTGCCAGTCCGGCTCCAGCGGCTTGCCCCGGCGCTCCTCGACCAGCGCGGTGAGCATCGCCTTCGAGGAGCCGATGAAGAGCTCGGCCATCTCGGCCTCGGTGAACTCCGCTCCGACGTCGGCGAACACCTCCCGGTCCACCCGGCAGTAGATCCGCTCGCTGTCCACCAGGACACCGTCGCAGTCGAATATCACCAGTTCGACGGGCTCATGAGTCATGATCGCGAGCCTAGCGATGAGTTACGGGCGCGGCGAGGGTCTCCCCTCGCGTGGACCCCTGCCGAGCGCCCCTCGTCCTGACCCTGCCCGCCCGCCCCGCCCGGGACGAGATGGCGGGCCTCTGCGCGCGCCTCGCGCACGCCCCTCCCGGGGACGTGGTCTGTCAGGTGGGGGCCCTGGGCGGCGCCGACCTCGTCGCCGTCGACGCCCTCGCACGCCTCGGACTCGCCGCGAAGCGACACGGCCACCGCATCCGCTTCGAGGGAGCGGGGCCCGAGCTGCGGGCCCTGCTCCTCCTCACCGGACTCGCCGAGACGCTGGAACTCTAGGCCTCCAGCCGCGCCGGCAGCTCGAAGAGCGGGAACCAGCGCTCGGTGTCCAGGAAGAAGTCCATCCCGGCCACCTTCCCGTCCCGCAGCTCCAGGACGATCAGCGCCCACGGGCTGAAGCCGCCCGCCGGGTCCGGGTGGTACTGGGCGAAGGCCGGCGAGCCGTTCGCCACGGTCGGGACCAGCCTGGAGCCCGAGCAGACCTCGCCGACCCCGAGCATCCAGCCCACGATGTCGTCGTGGCCCTGGAGCCAGAGGTCGTACGGCGGCATGGACATCGTCGCGTCCTCGTGGAGCAGCGCCGTCAGCGCCTTCATGTCGTAGCCCTCGAAGGCCACCACGTACCGCTCCAGGAGCGCCTTCTGCTCCTCGTCCAGCGGGTCCGCCGCGTCGGACGCGGCCGGCGCCTGCTCGGCGAGGGTCGCGCGGGCCCGCTGGAGCGCGCTGTTGACCGAGGCGACCGAGGTGTCGAGGAGCTCGGCGACCTCGCTCGCCTTCCAGGCGAGCACCTCGCGCAGGATGAGCACCGCCCGCTGCTTCGGCGGCAGGTGCTGGAGCGCGGCCATGAACGCGAGCCGCACCGACTCCCGGGACAGCGCCGTCTCCGCCGGGTCGCCCGCCGAGGGCAGCACCCGCCCGTCCGGCATCGGCTCCAGCCAGGTGATCTCCGGCTGCTTCACGAGCTGCGCCTGCGCGACGGGGGTCGGGGAGGTCAGGTCCATGGGCCGCGCGCGCTTGTTGCCCGCGCTCAGCGCGTCCAGGCAGACGTTGGTGGCGATCCGGTACAGCCACGACCGCACCGAGGACCGCCCCTCGAAGCTCGCGCTCGCCTTCCAGGCGCGCACCATCGTGTCCTGCACCGCGTCCTCCGCCTCGAAGGAGGATCCGAGCATCCGGTAGCAGTAACCGGTCAGTTCCCTGCGGTAGCTGTCGAGTTCGTCGGTCGTCACGGTCGCGTTCGTCGTGGTCACGCGACCGAAGCTAGCGCAGGGCACTGACAGAGCGGGTCAGGTTCCCGGCTTCCGCCCGTAGACGAAGACGTCGTCGCCGTTGCGCAGCAGGTTCCAGTAAGCCTTCGCGTCCGCCGACCGCATGTTCACGCAGCCGCCCGAACCCGGCGGGTTCCACATGGACTTGGTCGTCGAGTGGAACGCCTGCCCGCCGTCGAAGAACTGCGCGTACGGCATGGAGACGTTGTACAGGGTCGACCAGTGGTTGATGTTCCGCCAGTAGATCTTCTTCGAGCCGGTCCGCGTCTCGGTGCCGTCCTTGCCCGTACGGACCGGCACGGGGCCGTACTTGAGCCGCGAGCCGTCCTGGATCCAGCTCAGCTGACGGGTCAGGTCGACGCAGGCGATCCGGCCCCGGTTGGTCGGGCAGGTGCCCGCGCGGTTCGGGGTGGTGCCGGCGGCCCGCTGCTGGAGCATCGTGTTCATCGTGCGCCAGGTGACCGGGCCCGCGTACCCCATCGTCGGGGTGATGCCGTGCTTGGCCTGGAACGCCTGGATGGCCCGGCAGTCGCCGAGCGACTGCCGCCCGTCGACGGTCCGCCCGAGGAACTTCTCCACCTGCTTCTGGTACGGCCCCGTCGTGACGTTGCAGGACGCGGCCTGTGCCGGGGCCGTGCCCAGCGCGATCGTCATCGGTACGACGAGGGACGTGAGGCCGGCCGTGATGCCCGCTCTCTTCCCCCAACGAGCCATGATTCGGTTCATGATCGTCAACTCCCCCTAGAGTCCTGTCACTTAGGACGCCGGGGGGAGAGGAGCGGTTTCAGGCCGCCGTCACCAGCTGCGGCCGCCGCGCCGCCACCCGCGCGCTGTGGGAGCCGTACAGCGTCACCGACACCACGCCGAGGACCGCGACCAGCCCGATCGCGACCGTGCCCGCCCAGCCGCCCGCGTGGAAGGCGACCGCGCCGAGCGTGCCGCCCGCGCTGCTGCCCAGGTAGTACGCGGACTGGTAGAGCGCCGAGGCCTGCGCGCGGCCCGTCTTCGCCGTGCGGCTCACCGAGGACGAGGCGACCGCGTGGCCCGCGAAGAAGCCGGCCGTGATCAGGACCAGGCCCGCGAGGACCGCCGCGAGGGAGTCGGAGAGGGAGAGGAGGAGGCCCGCCGCCGTCGTCGAGACCGCCAGGTACAGCGCCCCGCGCCGGCCGAGCCGCCCGACGAGCCTTCCGGCGGCGGCGGAGGAGACCGTGCCGACCAGGTAGACGAGGAAGATCGAGCCGATGACGCCCTGGGGGAGGGAGAAGGGCGCCTCGGCGAGCCGGTAGCCGATCACGGTGTAGACCGCGCCGAAGACCGTCATGAACAGCGCGCCGATCACGTACAGGCGGACGAGCAGGGGGTCCGACAGGTGCGTCCTGACGGTCCTCGCGAGCGCCTTCGGGTTCAGCGTGCCCGCAGCGAAGTGCCGCGCCTTCGGGAGCAGTGCGCGGAAGGCGAGCGCGCAGAGCAGCGAGGTCAGGCCGACGGCGGCCAGACCCGCGCGCCAGCCCCACATCTGCGCGACCCAGCCGGTGACCAGGCGGCCGCTCATGCCGCCGATCGAGTTGCCCGCGACGAAGAGGCCGATCGCGGCGATCAGCGCCTTCGGCCTGACCTCCTCGGCGAGGTACGCCATCGCGGAGGCGGGGAGTCCGGCGAGCGCGGCGCCCTGGAGGGCGCGCAGCGCGATCAGGGTCTCCAGGTTCGGCGCGAAGGGCACGAGGAGCGCGACGGCGACGGCGACCGTGAGGGAGGCGGTCATCATCGCGCGCCGGCCGAAGCGCTCCGAGAGGGCGCTGAGCGGGAGGACGCAGAGGGCGAGGGCGCCGGTGGCGGCGGAGACCGTCCACGAGGCGGCGGACGCGGTGGCGCCGAACTCGGCCGAGATGGCCGGGAGGAGGGCCTGCGTGGAGTAGAGGAGGGCGAAGGTGGCCAGGCCGGCGGCGAAGAGCGCGAGGCTCGTCCGGCGGTAGCCGGGGACTCCGGGAGCGAGGCGGGTGTCGGCGGACGCGCTGGTGGCGCCCGCCTTGGTACTGGCGGGAGGCATGTCACGAACGTAGGACGCCCTGTTTCATGCGTCCAATGCACGGAACTGATGTAATCGTTCCCATGGTGCATGAGTACAGGTCACAGCCTCGCCTGTCACCGAACAGTAACGAAGAAGACATGGGCCCGGTACTCGCTCCGCGCCTCGCGTACTTCGCCGCGGTGGCCCGCCACGAGCACGTGACGCGCGCCGCGGCCGAGATGGGCGTCCCGCAGTCGACGCTCTCGCGGGCGATGGTCCGGCTGGAACAGGACCTCGGCGTCTCGCTCTTCGCCCGGCGCGGCCGGACGGTCTCCCTCACCCCGGCGGGCCGCCGCTTCCTCACGGCCGCGGAGAAGGCGCTCGCGGAGGTCGAGCGGGCCGCCGACACCGTACGGGCCGACGCCGACCCGACGGCCGGCCGGGTCGCCTTCGGCTTCCTGCACACCATGGGCTCGGAGACCGTCCCCGCGCTCATCCGGGCCTTCCGCGTCGACCACCCGCGCGTCCGCTTCACCCTCGTCCAGAACTACGGCGAGGCGATGATCGAGCGCCTGCGCGTCGGCGACCTGGACCTCTGCCTGACCTCCCCGGTCCCGGACGCCCCCGACCTCGTCGCCCGGCGCCTCGACGAGCAGCGGCTGCGGCTCGTCGTCCCCGACGACCACCGCCTCGCGGGCCGCCGCCGCGTCCGCCTCGCGGAGGCCGCCGACGAGACCTTCGTGACCCTCGAACCGGGTTACGGGCTCCGCCGCATCACCGACGACCTGTGCGCGCAGGCCGGCTTCACGCCGCGCGTCGCCTTCGAGGGCGAGGAGGCCGAGACCCTGCGCGGCCTGGTCGCCGCCGGCCTCGGCGTGGCCCTGCTGCCGCCGCCCGCGGTCCCGCGCCCCGGCGTCGTCGAGCTGAGCGTCACCGCGCCGCGGGCGGTCCGCGAGATCGGGGTGGCCTGGCTCGACGGGCACCCGGACACGGCCCCGGTGGCCGCCTTCAAGAAGTTCCTCCTGAGCCGGCGCGGCCACCTCCTCCCGGAGCTGCCCACGACGGGCTCGTGAACCCCGCCGCGAGCGGCATCCGCAGCCCCAGCGGCGGGGGAGCGGCCATGGCGTCGGTCACCGGCCGGGCGACGGGCCGGGCGAAGAGGGCGCCGAGGGCGAAGTCGGCGGCGAGGTCGCGGACCTCGTGCGCGTACTGGCGCAGCGCGTGCCCGTCCGAGTGCACCTCGAACCGGCAGGTCTCGCGGTTCGTCTTCTTGGCCCGCTCGGCGAACCGGAACGACAACTCCGGGTCCGTCCGGGCGTCGTTGGTGCCGTGCACGATGAGCACCCGGCGCCCGAGGAGCTGCCGTACGGGCTCAGGTTCGGCGGCCACGTCGTCCTCGGGCAGCCACGGCGCGAGGGCGACGACCGCCCCGACCGCCTCGTGCCCGCCGGCCCGCAGCGCGGCCCGCGCCCCCATCCCATGCCCGACGAGGCAGACCGGCACGTCCCCGTACCGCCGCACGGCCTCGCCGACCGCCCAGGAGGCGTCGGCGGCCTGCTCGGCGTCGGCCCCGTTCCAGCCGCGTCCCCGGTACCGCACGACGTGCGCGACGAGCCCCTCGCTCCGGCCGCCGCGCACGAGCCGCCGCCCGAGCGGCAGCACGGCGGCGTGCGCCCGTGCGGAGGGCCGCCGCCGCGAGGCCTCGTCCCCGTCCGGCAGCAGCAGCACGACACCGCCCACCGCCGGGGGCCGGTTTCCTCCAACGGGCCGACCGAGCCGGGGTCGCCGAGCTCCGGACGGCCCCACGAGTGCGAAGAGCGCCATGACAGAACAGTCTCAGAAGCGGAGGTGTACGCCAGCGGTACGCGCGATCACTGTTACGTATCGAGCCTCGAATGAACGCCCCCATCCCATAAGTCCGTTCGGGTTGCGGTCGCGGGCGGCCGGAGGCGGGCGAGGGAGTTTTCGGCGCGAGAGGGCGCGCTCTACGCGCGTAGGGGCTACAGTGCGGAAATGACGAGCCAGACCCCCCAAGTCCCCACCGCGGACCAGATCCGCCGTGCTCCGAAGGTGCTCCTCCACGACCACCTCGACGGCGGACTGCGCCCCGGCACGATCATCGAACTCGCCCGGGAGCAGGGCTACGGGCAGCTTCCCGAGACCGAGCCCGACAAGCTCGGCATCTGGTTCCGCGAGGCCGCCGACTCCGGTTCCCTGGAACGCTACCTGGAGACCTTCGCGCACACCTGTGCCGTCATGCAGACCCGTGACGCCCTGGTCAGGGTCGCCGCCGAGTGCGCGGTCGACCTCGCCGAGGACGGGGTCGTGTACGCGGAGGTGCGCTACGCCCCCGAGCAGCACCTGGAGGGCGGCCTGACCCTCGAAGAGGTGGTCGAGGCCGTCAACGAGGGCTTCCGCGAGGGCGAGCGGCAGGCCAGGGCCAACGGGCACCGCATCCGCGTCGGCGCGCTGCTCACCGCCATGCGGCACGCCGCCCGCTCCCTGGAGATCGCCGAACTCGCCAACCGCTACCGCGACACCGGCGTCGTCGGCTTCGACATCGCGGGCGCGGAGGCCGGCTTCCCGCCCACCCGCCACCTCGACGCCTTCGAGTACCTGAAGCGGGAGAACAACCACTTCACGATCCACGCGGGCGAGGCCTTCGGTCTGCCCTCCATCTGGCAGGCGCTCCAGTGGTGCGGCGCCGACCGTCTCGGTCACGGCGTCCGGATCATCGACGACATCGAGGTCGACGAGGACGGCTCGGTCCGCCTCGGCCGCCTCGCCGCCTACGTCCGCGACAAGCGGATCCCCCTGGAGATGTGCCCCACCTCCAACCTCCAGACCGGCGCCGCCGCCTCGTACGCCGAGCACCCGATCGGCCTGCTCCGCAAGCTGCATTTCCGTGCCACCGTCAACACGGACAATCGCCTGATGAGCGGAACGAGCATGAGCCGCGAATTCGAGCTGCTGACCGAAGCTTTCGGATACACGCTCGACGACATGGGCTGGTTCACTGTCAATGCGATGAAATCAGCGTTCATTCCTTTCGATGAACGACTCGCCATGATCAATGACGTGATCAAGCCCGGCTATGCCGAGCTCAAGTCCGAATGGCTGTTCCAGCAGACCGCCACGACCAGCGACTCTTCCCGTACGGAAGGCTGATCGCACCCTCGCAAAGGGATTCGAAGCGGCCGGGTGGGCACGACACCCGGCCGCTTTCCGGTGTTTGCGGTGGAGGCGTCCGGTGGTTAGGTTGCAGAGCCGCTCTGCATTCCCGTGTTCCCAGGATTTCCCCCAGCGGCTTTTCCCCGAAGCCCCGGATTCCCCAAGGAAGATTTTCAGATGAAGCAGTCTGCCGCCAAGAAGCTCGGTGTCGCCGCCCTCGGTGCCGCTTTCGCCGTCACCGCCGCCGGCACGGCCTCCGCGTCCGCCCTGCCGCTCGACGCCGACGCGCTGGGCACGGTGACCAGCGCCGTCCCGCTGGGCAGCGACCTCACGGAGCTCCCCGACGGCGCCGGCGAGTCCCTCGGTGCCGGACAGGGCGCCCTCGCCCAGGGCGTCGACCAGGGCGTGAAGACCCTCCCGGCCGCCGCGGGCCCGGCCACCCAGAACCTCCCGCTCGACGCCGCCGCGGGCGGCCTCGGCGCCACCCCGCTCGGCGGCCTCCTCGGCGGCCTGCCGATCGGCGGCCTCACGGGCGGCGGCCTGCCGATCGGCTGACCCGAGCACGGGCCGTGACCCGAGCCCGTACCCGTACACGCCCGAGGGGCGCGCACCCGGAGACCCGGATGCGCGCCCCTCGGGCGTTCCCCCGTGACTACCAGGCGGTCGTCGAGCCCGCGGCCTTCTCGCCCGGCAGGAATATCCACAGACCCAGGTAGATCAGGAACTGCGGCCCCGGCAGCAGGCACGAGACCAGGAAGATCAGGCGCATCGTCGTCGCGGAGGTACCGAAGCGCCGCGCCAGCGCCGCGCACACTCCGCCGATCATGCGTCCGTTACGGGGGCGGACAAGTGCGGCCATGGTGGGCTCCTTCGAAAGCGTCTGCCGGGAGCCGCTCCGTCGGGCTCCCGATGACTCCATGCTGCCCCCGCCACCCGCGTCCGGGCGTCGGCCTACGGGGCGATCGGGACCCTGGAAATCGTCGGGGTCGAACCCTGAGCCTTCTCGTCCTTCGGCAGGGGGGAACCCTGATCCCGCTCCGACCTGCGGCGCAGCCGCGCCCGCCCGGCCGGCACGAACAGGAGGTGCGCGAGCGCCACCCCTGCCGTGTTGAGGAGGACGGAGTCCACGTCGACGACCTGCCCCGGCACGGCGGTCTGGAGCAGTTCGAGGGCGAGCGAGACCAGCGCACCGGCGGCGACCGTCCGGACGAACGAACCCCAGCGGGAGACGCGGAGCCGGCCGTCGGCCATCGGCAGCAGCACCCCGAGCGGGGCCAGGAGCAGCAGCCCCTCGGCGATCAGCCGGGCGGCCTCGGCGCGGCCGAGCGCGAGATCGGCCCGGATGCCGGCGAAGGGGACGGTGTTGGGTGCGGTCACCCAGGCCACGTCCCGCGGGCGGAGGCCGAACCAGGCGACGAGCAGCAGATACGCGAGGAGGAGAGCGAACCCCGCCCCACGGACGACCACGGCGGTGCTTCCGCCCGAACCTTGACGCTGCACGCCTCCCAAGACGCGCGACGCGGCGGAATCGGTTCCGCCGGTACGGAGAAGCCTCAGGTGGCGGGAGTGGACTGCGTCACGCCGGGCGTCACGCCGGGCGTCACTCCGGGCGTCACTCCGGGCGTCGCCCCCGGTGCCGTCGTGGGCGTCGTGGGCGTCGTCCCCGGATCCGTCGCCGGTGCCGGGGCCGTCGGCGGGTTCGACTCAGGGCGCTCCCGCAGGTCCGTCGTGCACTGGTAGCGCTTCGGCTCGTACCAGCCGGGACCGCCCAGCAGCACCGTGTGGTCGCCCGCGCCCGCCGAGCTCTCCGCGAAGGTGCAGACGATCTGCGAGAGCGCGACCGGCGTCAGGTCCTCCGGCTGGCGGCTCAGCCGCAGGGTGCCCGCCGGGTCGCCCGCGCGTCCGCCCTTGACCGCGAGCGGACCCCGTACCGCCGTCGAGAAACCGGCCTGCCGCTCGTCCTCCGACGGCTCGGCGAGCAGCTGCGCCAGCAGCCCGGACGCCGTCCGCACCGGGTCGCCGCCCGCCTTCTCCTCCGGCAGCGGCGAGCGGCGGTCGACGGCCTCCAGCTGCGAGCCGCACACCAGGAAGACCCGGACCGGCACGCCCTGCGCGGCCGTCGCCGACGCCTTCTCCTCGGTGACGCTGCACGGGACCCGGGACGGGGCCGCGCCCGCGTCCACGGGCACGGACGTCGTCCTGATCCCGCACCCGGTCAGCACCAGCGCGACGAGCCCCGCGGCGGCGGCCAGCGCGTACGTACGGCGTCTCACTCGTCCTCCACCTCGCCCCGGCCGCTCCTCGTCCGCACCTCGCGCGTGATCCCCGAGGCGTCCAGCGGCAGCCGCAGCACGAACACCGCGCCGTCCACCGCCCCGTCCTCGCCGACCGAGTTGGAGGCGGTGATGGAGCCGCCGTGGATCAGCGCGTTCTCCATGGCGATCGACAGGCCGAGGCCGCTGCCGTCCGACCGGGGCCGGGAGGCACTCGCCTTGTAGAAGCGGTCGAAGACGTGCGGGAGCACGTCCTCCGGGATGCCCGGGCCGTGGTCGCGGACCGCGATGACGAGTTCCTCCCGCTCCGTCCGCACCGACACCCGCACCGGCGAGCCGCCGTGCTTGAGCGCGTTGCCGATGAGGTTGGCGAGGATGACGTCGAGGCGGCGCGGGTCGAGCGGCACCATGATCCCGCGCTCGGCGTCCAGATCGACCGCGTCGAGCCAGGCCCGGGCGTCGATGCACGCGGTGATCTGGTCGGCGATGTCCACCTCGTCGACGACGAGCCGGGCGGTGCCCGCGTCGAAGCGGGTCACCTCCATCAGGTTCTCCACCAGGTCGTTGAGGCGCCGGGTCTCGCTCACGACGAGCGCGACCGCCGGGGCGATCATCGGGTCGAGCGCGTCCTGCTCGTCCTCCAGGACCTCCGTGACGGCGGTCAGCGCGGTCAGCGGCGTCCGCAGCTCGTGCGACATGTCGGCCACGAACCGCCGCGAGGACTCCTCGCGCGCGCTCATGTCCGCGACCTTCTTCTGGAGGGACTCGGCCGCGCTGTTGAACGTCCTGGTCAGGTCGGCGAGTTCGTCGGCGCCGGTGACCCGCAGACGGGTGTCGAGCTTCCCCTCGCCGAGCTGCTTGGCCGCCTCGCCGAGCCGGTGCACGGGCCGCAGCACGGTCGTCGCCGCGACCTGCGCGAGCAGCACCGAACCGGCCACCGCGAGCGCGGTCGCGATCCCCAGCGACCAGGCCAGCGAGTTGAGGTCGGCCTTCTCCGCCGCCAGCGACTTGAACATGTAGCCGGCCGGACCACCGCCGTCGATCCGCGTCCCGCCGACCAGGTACGGCGTCCCGTTCCGCTCCGTCCGCTGCCAGAACAGGTGGTACGGGTACGGGTTCGCGTCCGTCACCGGACGCCGCGTGTCCACGGCCTCCCGCAGCGACCGCGGCACGTCGGCCAGCGTGAAGTCGTCAGGGTCCGACGCCCCGACGATCGGCTTGCCCGCAGCCCGCTCACCGAGCAGCAGCACCTGGTAGTTGGCGGCGCTGCCGGCGGCCATCTGCTCGGCGGTCCGCCGCAGGTCCTCCTCGGTGGGCCGCAGCGGCAGCGTCGCCGCCCGGTTCTGCATCTCCTGCCGGAAGTCGTTGAGCGCCCCGTCCTGGGTACGGGTCAGGACCGCCTCGCGGTTCAGCCAGTACGCGATGCCGGAGGCCGAGACGGCCGCGGTGAGGGCGACCAGGGCGAAGACGACGACGAGGCGCAGCCGCAGGCTGGAGAGCCGCAGCCGTGCGAGGAATCCTTTGCTCACGCAGGAACGTCCAGGCGGTAGCCGACCCCGCGGACCGTACGGATCAGAGTCGGCGAGGACGGCACGTCCTCCACCTTCGCGCGCAGCCGCTGCACACAGGCGTCGACGAGCCGCGAGTCGCCCAGGTAGTCGTGCTCCCACACGAGCCGCAGCAACTGCTGCCGGGACAGCGCCTGTCCGGGCCGCCGGCTCAGCTCCAGGAGCAGCCGCAGCTCGGTCGGCGTGAGCTGGAGGTCCTCGCCGTTCTTCGTCACGGTCATCGCCGACCGGTCGATGACGACCGAGCCGTACGTCGCCGAGTCCGTCGACTCGCGCTCGCCGCGCCGCAGTACGGCCCGGATGCGCGCGTCGAGCACCCGGCCCTGCACCGGCTTCACCACGTAGTCGTCGGCACCGGACTCCAGGCCCACGACGACGTCGATGTCGTCGCTGCGCGCCGTGAGCAGGATGATCGGCAGCTGGTCGGTGCGGCGGATGCGCCGGCACACCTCGAAGCCGTCGATCCCGGGCAGCATGACGTCGAGCACGACCAGGTCGGGCCGCTGCTCGCGCAGCAACTGCAGGCCGTCCTCACCGGTCGCGGCGGTGGCCACCCGATGGCCCTGCCGTGACAGGGAGAGTTCGAGGGCCGTGCGGATGGCGTCGTCGTCCTCGATCAGCAACAGAAAAGGCACGCCGTCATTCTGTCCCATGCGGCCGTCCGGGGACGACCGCTTACCGGGGTGCTCGTCGTACCGCTCGTGTCCCGTCCCCTGTGACACGCCTGTGACAGTCGGCGGACACCGCCATGATGTCCGCCGGGCAGGCTTCTTGGCACACGGACCGAATCAACTCCGAACGACGGGGGGCGCGAGATGAACGCACTGCACAGCACCACCTCAAGCGCAGTTGTCACGCGCCTCCACGACGTCGGCCGGAGCACCGAGAAGTCCGGCGCGGTGAACGGGCGGGGGTGCGTTCGCGGCGTCGGGCGCCAGCGCAAGGCGCCTTACATGGTGGCCGTCGCTGACGCGGGAGCGGTGTACGGGGAGGGCACGGGGGAACGCGCCGGCTGTTCGGAGGCCGAGTTCACGGCCTACGTCCAGGAGCGTCGTGCCTCCCTGTACGCCACCGCCTACCACCTGACCGGTGACCGCTTCGAGGCCGAGGACCTGCTCCAGAGCGCGCTGTTCTCCACGTACCGCGCCTGGGACCGGATCAGCGACAAGGCCGCCGTCGGCGGATACCTCCGTCGCACCATGACGAACCTGCACATCAGCGCGTGGCGTCGCCGCAAGCTCAACGAGTACCCCACCGAGGAGCTGCCGGAGACGGTCGGCGAGACGGACGCGATGCGGGGCACGGAGCTGCGCGCGGTCCTGTGGCAGGCCCTGGCCCGGCTGCCCGAGCTCCAGCGGACGATGCTGGTGCTGCGCTACTACGAGGGCCGTACCGATCCGGAGATCGCGGAGATCCTGGACATCAGTGTCGGCACGGTGAAGTCGAGCATCTGGCGTTCGCTGCGGCGCATGCGCGAGGACGAGGTGCTCAGCTTCGGCCGTGACGAGGAGGAGTCCTTCGGCGAGCTGGTGGCCTGAAGGTCGGGGGGAAACGGGGAAAACGGGGGGGCACGGGGGAAAGACCCGCGCGGGCTCACGGGGGAAACGGGAGCTCGCGGGGGAGTACGGGGGACACGGGGAAACGAGAAGCGGGTGGGGGGCGCCGGGGGGGGCGGGGGGCCCCCCGGGTCGCGGGGGGGGGGGGGGGGCGCGC
>NZ_JBFADU010000038.1:0-49712 GCF_040641575.1 Streptomyces sp. NPDC020807 | reverse complement strand
CCCGCACCGGAACTCCGGTGCGGGGCCGCCTTTCGTGCGGGGTGCGGGATCAGAAGCAGCGGACCGACGTCGTCGGCTTGACCTGCAGGGAGCTGGACTCGTCACGCTGGCCCACGCCGTTGCCGTCGCTGCCGTCGTCCGACAGCCGGTCGTGGGTCACGTAGCTGCCCGGGTTCACACAGAAGTTGAAGCTCTGGTAGCCGGGGTCCTTGAAGTAGTGGCTCTCGTAACCGCCGGTGCTGGAGTTGCTGGCCGACCACGAGTTGTCGTTCACCACGGCACCGCTGGGGTAGAACGCGTCGTCCCGGAAGTCGGCGTCGCTGTTGAAGTAGTTGTGCGCGGAGGTCCCGATGCTGCCCTCGAAGACGCAGTGGTAGCCCGCGGGGCAGTTGGGGCCGGCCGACGCGGACGAGGCGGTCGCGATGCCGCCGCCCACGAGGAGCGCGGTCGCGCCGACGAGGACCGCGGCCTTCCGGCGGAGGCCGGACTTCGGGTGGGTCGTGGACATGGTTGATCTCCCTCTGGTGTCTGGGGAACATCCGCTCCTGGGACCAGCAGCGGAAACCTTGGGTGAGGCGGCTTCAGCCCCGGGTGCCGAGCACCTCGCCGGCCGCCTTCTCCTGCCGGGCGGAGAGCTTCCTCCAGTCCCGGCCGATGTCGGGGTGCTCGTCCAGCCACCGCTGCTGCACGGCGGCCAGCCGCTCGTACGCGGTGGTCAGGTACTCCGTCTCCGCCTTGCAGCGCAGATCCGCGGCGGCGACGGGACTGGTCCGCCGCTCCTCCGCCGAGCGCAGCGAGCGCTGCACCTGTACGGGGTTCAGGGCCTTGACCCCGGCCCGGTCCATGCACTCCCGCCAGCGCGTGGTCACCGCACGGAACGCGGCGTCCTTCTCGACGTCCGCCCGGGAGTCCTCCTCCGCCTCGAAGAGCAGGATGCGCACCTGGAGCCAGCGCATCCGCCCGTCGCCGAGCACGCGTGTCTCCGCCTCGGCGAGACAGCCGTTGCCCGGGCGGGAGACGCTCAGCCGCTCACCCCTGGCGGTGACCCGCTTGGCCTCGTCGCCGAAGAGCGCCCGCGCGTACGCGTCGGTGCTCTCCGGGCTGCCGGGTCGGGGCGGCGCCTCGGGGGAGGCCGTGGGGGCGGCGGCGGGCGGAGCCGTGGACTCCAGGCCGAAGGGCTTCGGGAGCTCGTCGGTGCCCGCCGGGCTCTCGGGCGGGGGAGCGGGGGCGTACCTGTATCCGCGCGCCGCCATGCAGGCGACGGCGATCTTCCGCTGGGCCCGGGCGTCGCGCAGACGTGGGGTGAAGAGCAGACCGGTGACGGGGGGCAGTCGGTGCAGTGCGGTGAGCCGGGTCGTGTCCAGGGCCTTCGCCGGGGCGAGGGCGGCGGGCGGCCTCTCGGCCGTACCGGAGCATCCGGCGCTCACGACGAGGGCCGCACCGACGGCCAGAGCCCGTACGGAGCGCCTCCTCGACAGGGCCTCGGGCATTTTTCGGTCCACCGTCCTGTTGGGGATTCGTGCTGGTCAGCACCGGACGGCTCAGAGTCTGCAGGGACGGGGGGAGCACGGTGAACATGTGTGCGCTGGAGCGTAATTTCCCAGGTGGGAGGGGCTGAGGTGCTGCGCATTCACTTCACGGGGGAAGATCTCGCACGGATCCGGATCGCGAACGAGCCGGACCCGATGTGGGAGATGCTGCTCAGCCTGCACCGGCTGCAGAAGAAGGACGCGGGCGTCGTCCTGGGGCCGTGGCTGCGGGAGTCGCTGACGCGGATTCCCCCGACCACCAAGCTGTTGACGGCGCTCGTGCCTCCCGGCGGCATCGCCCCGGACTTCCTGACGCCCCCGGTCGGCGGGGGCCTCGCCGCCCAGGTGGAGGCGTTACGGTCCACCCCCGGACATCGACTGCTGCGCGATCTCAGGGGGTTCACCCGGCAGGGCGTGTCGCGGCGGCCGCCGACGTGGCTCCGGGAGCTGGCGGAGGGGGAGCCCGAGGGGATCGGCCGCGTCGCGGACGCGGCGCACGCCTACGTCGACGCGGTCCTCGGCCCGTTCTGGGAGCGCATCCGCGCGCAGGTGAGCCGTGACCGGGCGCGCCGCTCGACCCTGCTCGCGGAGGGCGGCTGGGAAGCGGTCCTCAGCACGCTCCATCCGTCCGTGCGGTGGGAGTACCCGGTGCTCCGGGTGGACGGCCCGGGCGACCGCGATCTCCACCTGGGCGGACGGGGTCTGCGGCTCCAGCCGGCGTTCTTCCGCCGCTGTGGGCCGCTCGTGCCCGGCGACCCGACCTTGCCCCCGGTCCTCGTGCATCCGATCGAGCGCGACATCCACTGGGCGACCCCGGGCGGGGGTCCGGCGGACGGGCAGGCGCTCGCGGCGCTCATCGGCCCGACCCGGGCCACGCTGCTGTCCGCGCTGGCCGACGGCGCGGCCAACACGGGTGAGCTCGCCCGCCTCGCCGGTACGACGGCGCCGAACGCCAGCCGGCACCTCACGGCCCTGCGCGAGGCGGCGCTGGTCTCCAGCCAGCGCCACCGCAACGCGACGCTCCACACGCTCACGGACCTGGGCCTGGCCCTCCTGGAGGGCGGAAACCCGCGCGTCCCGTTCTAGGGGGTGTCTTGCCGGTCAGGCCGGGCTCGGGCCCGTCCGGAGAGTCCCGCCTGTGAGGATCGCCACGAAACGGACAAACGATCACGTTTGGCTGTAACAGTGGGCCGAGTATCGACAACAGTGGGCCGAGTATCGACCCAGTCGCAGGGAGAACGTCCTTTGGCAGCCATCGCCCGATGGTGCGTCCGGCACCGTCTCGTCGCCGTTCTTCTCTGGCTGCTCGCCCTCGGCGGCGCCGGCACGGGCGCGATCCTCGCCGGCAACGCGTACTCCAACGACTACGAGGTCCCCGGCACCGAGTCCGGCCGGGCCACGGCCCTCCTCGAACGGGGCTTCCACGGTCTCGGCGGCGACACCGACACCATCGTCTGGCACACCGACCGGGGCAGCGTCCGCGCCGACTCCGTCCAGCAGCGCACGACCGCGATGCTCGACGAGGTCGCGAAGCTCCCCGGCATCGCCGCCGTCACCTCCCCGTACGGGGACGCCGGCGCCGGCCAGGTCAGCGAGGACGGCCACACCGCCTACGCCACCGTCACCTTCGACGCGCAGGCCGACGACATCCCCAAGGGACAGGCCGAGGCCCTCGTGGACACCGCGAAGGCCGCCGCGGACGAGGACCTCCGGGTCGAGCTCGGCGGCACCGCCGTCGCCCTCACCGAGGCCCCCGAGGGCCACATCGCCGAGGCCGTCGGCATCGCCGTCGCGGCCGTCGTCCTCTTCCTCGCGTTCGGCTCGCTCGCCGCCTCCGCGCTCCCCATCGCCACCGCGCTCGTCAGCGTCGGCATCGCGTACTCCGGGATCGTGCTCCTCGGCCACGTCATGACCGTCGCCGACTTCGCCCCCATGCTCGGCATGCTCGTCGGCCTCGGCGTCGGCATCGACTACGCGCTCTTCATCGTGACCCGGCACCGCAAGGGCCTCAAACGCGGTCTCTCCGTCCCCGAGGCCGCCGAGACGGCCGTCGCCACCACCGGCCGCGCCGTGGTCTTCGCCGGGGCCACCGTCTGCATCGCCCTCCTCGGCATGCTGATCCTGCGGCTCAGCTTCCTCAACGGCGTCGCCATCGCCGCCTCCCTCACCGTCGTCCTCACGGTCGCGGCCTCCGTGACCCTGCTGCCGGCGCTGCTCTCCCTCATCGGCATGCGCGCGCTCTCCCGCCGCGAGCGCCGCGCCCTCGCCGAGCGCGGCCCGCAGCCCGAGCTGCCCACGGGCTTCGCCGCCCGCTGGTCCGCGTTCGTCGAGCGCCACCCGAAGCTCCTCGGCGCCGTCGCCGCCGTCGTCATGGCGGTCCTCGCGCTGCCGACCCTCTCGCTCCACCTCGGCACCTCCGACCAGGGCAACAACCCGGCGAGCGCCACCACCCGGCAGGCGTACGACCTGCTCGCCGACGGCTTCGGCCCCGGCGTGAACGGCCCGCTCACCCTCGTCGCCGGGCTCGACGGCGCCGACGACCGCGTCGCCCTCGACCAGCTGCCGACCGCCCTCGCCGCCACCAGGGGCGTCGCCTCCGTCTCCCCGGTCACGTACAACAGCTCGGGCGACACCGCCGTCCTCACCGTCGTCCCCGACTCCTCGCCCCAGTCCAAGGCGACCAGCGACCTCGTCGACCGGCTCCGTACCGACGTGATCCCGAAGGCCGAGGCCGGGACCTCGCTCGACGTGGCCGTGGGCGGCGTCACCGCCTCGTACGACGACTTCGCCTCGATCATCGTCGGCAAGCTGCCGCTCTTCGTCGGCGCCGTCATCGCCCTCGGCTGCCTGCTGCTCCTGCTCGCCTTCCGGTCGATCGGCATCCCGCTCAAGGCCGCCGCCATGAACGTCGCCGCCGTCGCCTCCGCCTTCGGCATCGTCGTGGCGATCTTCCAGTGGGGCTGGGGGAGCGAGCTCCTCGGTCTCGGCAGCGCCGGGCCGATCGAACCCTTCCTCCCCGTGATCATGGTCTCCGTCCTCTTCGGGCTCTCCATGGACTACCAGGTCTTCCTGGTCAGCCGGATGTACGAGGAGTGGCTGGAGACCGGCGACAACCGGAGGGCGGTCCGGGTCGGCCTCGCCGAGACCAGCCGCGTGATCAACTCCGCCGCCGTCATCATGATCTCGGTCTTCCTCGCCTTCGTCCTCTCCGGCGACCGGGTCATCGCGATGTTCGGCATCGCCCTCGCCGCCGCCGTCGCCCTCGACGCCTTCGTCCTGCGCACCCTGCTCGTCCCCGCCCTCATGCACATGCTCGGCGGCGCGAACTGGTGGCTCCCGAAGTGGCTCGACCGGATCCTGCCCCGCATCAGCATCGAACCCCCGGAGTGCCGGGAGGCCGCCGACGCCCGTGCGAAGATCCCAGGGCAACGAGTGACGGTTCCGACCGCGGAGGAGAACGACGATGTTCGCGATATCGCTGGGTGACGACGGCGCCGAGCTGCGGCCCCTCGAACCCTGGCAGGCCGAGGAGTTCCTGGCGCACATGGACCGCGGCCGGGAGTACGTCGGCGAGCACATCGCCCTCCCCGACTTCGTCGCGGACCTCGACTCGGCCCGCTCCTTCCTCCGCTCGTACGCCGAGAAGGCGGCCGACGACGCCGGCCGGATCTACGGCATCTGGACCGACGGCACGCTCGTCGGCGGCGTCCTCTTCCGCTCGATGGACGTGCGGTACGGCGTCGCCGAGGCGGGCTGCTGGCTTGAGCCCTCCGCCGCGGGCAAGGGCCTGATCACCCGCGCCTGCCGGGTCATCATCGACTGGGCGATCGAGGAGCGCGGCATCCACCGCGTCGAATGGCACGCCTCCTCCAGGAACGAGGGCAGCATCGCCGTCGCCCGCCGTCTGGGCATGACCCGGGACGGCGTCCTGCGCGAGAACTACCCGCACCGCGGGGTCCGTACGGACACCGAGGTGTGGGCCGTACTGGCCCCGGAGTGGCGCGCGGCGAAGGCGGAGCGGGCTTCTTAAGGCCCCTCTCATGTGGGCGGCCTAGCGTGCGCCGCATGGACATCACGAAGACCGACGAGAAGCCCGCAGAGAAGCTCGACGAGCAGGCCGACGAGCAGGCCGAGGAGAAGACGGGCGAGCGGGACCAGGGCGCCGCAGGCTCCGACGCCGAGCTCGTGGACGCCACCGACGAGGACGGCACCGCCGGGGACGGCACCGACGAGGACGACGAGGACGACGAGCTCCTCCAGGTCACCGACCCCGGCTCCGGCCTCGGCGCAGCCGGTGCCGCCGTCGTCTCCGCCGCCCTCGGCGCCGTCGCCCTCACCGGCACCTGGGCCGGCAAGGTCGTCGCCGAGCGCGAGACGCTCATCGGCCAGATCAACACCTCCCAGAGCGGCAGCCCCGCCCAGCAGATCTCCGAGATCTACGGTGACGCCTGGCACAGCACCGCGCTCGTCAACGGCGTCTTCGCCTTCGCCGCGCTGGTCACCGCGGTCCTGGTCCTCGTCCTCGCCCGTCCCGAGCGCCCCGTCTGGGTCCGCGCGGTCGCGGTGGCCGGTGCCGTCCTGGGCGGTCTGGGGCTGCTCCTGTCGGTGGGTACCTACTTCGACCTGTTCCTGAGCCTGCCCACGACCGGATCCTGAGACGGCCTAAGGCATCCCCGGGGACCCTCTAAGGCCCCCCGTACCCCGAACATGCGGCACTCGCCCGATGTGACGGCACCCCCTGGCGGACGACAGTAGAGGCATCGCAAGGAGCGATACCGACACAGCGAAACGCCAGGGAGCACACGATGTTCGAGTACGAGCTGCACACCATGAACCACGCCCAGCTGGTCCGCGAGGCCGCCGCCCAGCGCCTCTCCCACGAGGCCGCCGAGACCACCGGCGCCGGCCGCGGCCGCGGCCTCTTCGGCCGCCGGCACGGAGGCCACGGCACGGAGGGGCGGGTGAGCGGCACCGACCGCGACCGTTTCGCCCGGGCCGCGTGACCCCCGTATGAGCGATGTCACGGACGGTTGTGCGATGCTCGGCGCCGTGGAGACCAGGTCAGTCAGTCCCGTCTTCGTCGGCAGGGCCGGCGAACTCACCGCCCTCACCGAGGCGCTCTCCCGCGCGACCGCGGGAGAGCCGCAGGCCCTGCTCGTGGGCGGTGAGGCCGGAGTCGGCAAGACCCGGCTCATCGAGGAGTTCCTCGACACGGCCTGCGAGCGGGACGCCGTCGTCGCCCTCGGCGGCTGCGTCGAACTCGGCGCCGACGGACTGCCCTTCGCCCCCTTCGCCGCCGCCCTCCGCGGACTCCACCGCAGGCTCCCCGAGGAGCTGAAGGCCGCCGCCGACGGCCAGGAGGGCGAACTCGCCCGCCTCCTGCCCGAACTGGGCGACCCCGGAAGCCACGACTCCGGCACCGACGAGGACTCCACCGCGCGCCTCTTCGAGCTGACCGTAAGGCTCCTGGAGCGGCTCGCCGCCGACCGCACGATCGTGCTGGTCCTGGAGGACCTGCACTGGGCCGACGCCTCCACCCGCCACCTCTTCACCTACCTCCTGCGCACCCTGCGGCGCGGCCGGATCGTGGTCGTCGCCAGCTACCGCGCCGACGACATCCACCGCCGCCACCCGCTGCGCCCCCTCCTCGCCGAACTCGACCGGCTCCGCACCATCCGCCGTATCGAGCTCCCCCGCTTCACCCGCGCCGAGGTCCACCGCCAGCTCACCGGCATCCTCGCCGCCGAACCCGACCCCGCCCTCGTCGAGGAGGTCTTCGCCCGCTCCGACGGCAACGCCTTCTTCGTCGAGGAACTCGTCGTCTCCCACGAGGCCGGCTGCGCCGTCGGCCAGCTCAGCGACTCCCTGCGCGACCTCCTGCTCGTCCGGGTCGAGACGCTCCCCGAAGACGCCCAGCGGGTCGCCAGGATCGTCGCCGAGGGCGGATCCACCGTCGAGTACGGACTCCTCGCCGCCGTCGCCCGCCTCTCCGAGGACGAGCTCATCGAGGCCCTGCGGGCCGCCGTCGGCGCCAACATCCTGCTCGCCGTCCCCGACGGCGACGGCTACCGCTTCCGTCACTCCCTCGTCCGCGAGGCCGTCAGCGACGACCTGCTCCCCGGAGAGCGCTCCCGCCTCAACCGCCGCTACGCCGAGGCCCTGGAGGCCGACCCCACGCTCGTCCGGGCCGACGAGAGGGCCACCCGCGTCGCCACGTACTGGTACCACGCGCACGACCCGGCGAAGGCCCTGCCCGCCGTCCTGCGCGCCTCCGTCGCCACCCGCAAGCGCCACGCGTACGCCGAGCAGCTCGGCCTCCTGGAACGGGCCATGGAGCTCTGGGACAAGGCCCCCGACGAGGTCCGCCGCGCCCTGCGGCCCATGGACTACGCCGAGGCCTACCCGCCCTGCGGCTGCGACCCCGAGACCACCCCCCTCGGCTACCTCGACCTGCTCGCCGAGGCCGCCGTCGCCGCCCGGCTCAGCGGCGAACGCGAACGCGCCCTGAAGATCGGCAAGATGGCCCTCAGGCTCCTCGACGCCGAGGACGTGGGCGACCCCCTGCGGGCCGCCTGGTTCTGGACCGAGAAGGCACGCCTCCAGTCCAACCTGGGCCGCGGCGACGGCTCGGAGGAGATCGCCCGCGCCCAGGAGCTCGTCAAGGGCCTCCCGCCGTCCGCCGTGCACGCCGTCGTCCTCGTCGGCGCCGCCGGCTGGGGCATGCTCCGCAACCCCGGCCCCGAGGCCCTCGCCGCCGCCGAACGCGCCGTCGAGTACGCCCGGCTGGTCAAGGCCGAGTCGATCGAGCTCAACGCCCGCCTCACCCTCGGCACCATCATGACCGCGGCCGGGGACGTCGAGGCCGGCCTGGCCGAGATGCACGCGGTACGGGAACGGACCACGGCCATCGGCCAGTACGGCGAGGCCTCCCGCGCCCACATCAACATCTCCTCCTCCCTGGAGTCCCTCGGCCGCTCCGCCGAGGCCGTCGAGGTCACGGACTCCGGCATCCGGCTCGCCCGCACCTACGGACTGGTCGACAGCGTCGGCTGGATCGAGGCCAACCGCGCCGAGTCCCTCGTCTCGCTCGGCCGCTGGGACGAGGCCCGCGAGACCGCCGAACGGCTCCGGTCCTCCGCGACCAGCACCAAGCCCCTCGGCTCGGCCTCCCTCCGCCTCGCCCAGATCGCCGCCGCCCGGGGCGAGACCGACGCGGCCGCCGCCCACCTCGCCGCCGCCCGCGCCGCCTACGGCGCCCGCGACCCCATCCCGCAGTACACCCTGCCGATGGCCCAGGTCGCCGTCGCCGTCGCCGCCGCCGAGGGCCGCGTCCTCGACGTACGGGCCGAACTCGCGGCCGCCGCGGAGGCCGGGTTCCCGCCCGGCACCCACCGCTACGCCTGGCCGCTCGTCCTCACCGCCGCCGTCGCCGAGGCCGACAGCCGGGGCCTGCCCGCCGCCGACGAGGGCCGCGCCGACGCGCTCGCCCTGATCCGCCGCTGCGTACGGTCCCTGGCGGCCCCGGCGCCCGTCTGGGCCGCGCACTCCCAGCAGGTCTCCGAGGAACTGGCCCGCGCCGAGGGCCGGGAGTCCGCCGCCCGCTGGGCGGAGGTCGTCGCCGCCTACGAGCCGCTCGGCCGCCCGGCCGAACTGGCCAGGGCCCGCCACCGCCTCGCCGACGCCCTCCTCGTCGAGGGCGGCCACCGGGAGGAGGCCGCGGCCCTGCTGCGCGAGGCCCGGGCCACCGCCGTCGCGCTCGGCTCCCGCGCGCTCCGCGAGGACGTCGAACTCCTCGCCGCCCGCGCCCGGCTCTCCCTGACCCCCGAGAAGCAGGCGCCCGCGGAGGCGGGCGACGACACCTTCGGCCTGACCCCCCGCGAACAGGACGTCCTCCGCCTCGTCGCGGCCGGCCGCACCAACCGGCAGATCGCCGAGGAGCTCTTCATCTCACCGAAGACGGCGAGCGTCCACGTCTCCAACATCCTCGCCAAGCTCGGCGTCTCCGGCCGGGGCGAAGCCGCCGCCCTCGCCCACCGCCTCCACCTCCTGGACGCCGACGCCGTCCTCTGACCCCTCCCCACCTGGCGAGCCCCCGCCCGACGGGTCCCCGTCCGGCGCCGGCGCCGGAGCGGGGAGCCGTATCGTGACACGGCCCGACAGCAGGTCCACCGGGCCGCGCGACGGGTCGGCGTCGCCAGGGTCCTCCCTGGTCAGGGCCTGTCTGCGGAGCTCCTCCTCGGTGTGTCTGCGACCGGGCGCGAAGAACTCCTCCAGTCCGCCGAACACGTCGGTCACCGCCTTTCCGTGTCAGTTCACCTCCAGCCGGAGGATCCTGTCGTCCCCGGCCTCGGGCGTGCCCCGCTGGTCGGTCTCGCTGGTCACCAGCCACAGCCGGCCGTCGCCCCCGGCGAGAACCGTCCGCAGCCGTCCGTACGCACCTCTCAGGAACGCCTCCGGCTCCCCGGACCGTTCCGTTCCGGAGAGAGCGATGCGCCACAGTCGCTCGCCGCGCAGCCCGGCCATCCAGATCGCGCCCCGCGCGTACGCGATGCCGCTGGGGGAGGCCTCCGAGGTCTTCCACTGGGCGACCGGGTCCACGAACCCCGCCCGGCCCGCCCGCCCCTCGACCGTCGGCCAGCCGTAGTTCCGGCCGGGCCGGACCAGGTTCAGCTCGTCCCAGGTGTCCTGACCGAACTCGGCCGCCCAGAGCCGCCCCGCGTCGTCCCAGGCGATCCCCTGCACGTTGCGGTGCCCGTACGAATAGACCACCGAGTCCGGGAACGGGTTGCCGGGCGCCGGACGGCCCTCGGGCGTCATCCGCAGGATCTTCCCGCCGAGCGAGGACCGGTCCTGCGCGAGCCCCGTCCGACCCGTCTCGCCCGTCCCCGCGTACAGCATCCCGTCGGGCCCGAAGGCGATCCGCCCGCCGTTGTGCACGAAGCCCTTCGGGATCCCGGTGAGCACCGGGTCCGGCGCCCCGAGCCGGTCGCCCTCCCCGCCTCCGTACCGCATCCGCACGATCCGGTTGTCGAACGCGGCCGTCAGGTACGCGTACACCCAGTCGTCCCTGACCGCGAGCCCGAGCAGGCCGCCCTCGCCGCCCTGGACCACGCCCGGCACCTCGCCGAGCGAGGTCTTCGCGCCGCTGCGGCCGTCGATCCGGGTGACGGTCCGCTCGTCCCGCGAGGAGACGAGCAGATCGCCGTCGGGCAGCCTCGCGAGCCCCCAGGGCGAGACCAGGCCCTCGGTGAGCGTGCCCGCCACGGTGACCCGCCCGTCGCGCGTCGCGGTGGGGGCGGCGGCCGGGGCGGAGGCGGTGGCCGAGGCCGTCGCCGGAGCCGTACCCGAAGGCGCGCCGCCTCCGCCGCCCCCGCCCGACGAGCAGCCCGCCACGAGCAGCAGCGCGGCGGCGCCCCACAGGGCCTTCAGCACAGCAGGACGGCTCATGGTCCGTTCCCCTTCGACGAGTTCGAGCGGCTTCCCCACCTTTGATACACCGCCCGACCCGCTCCCGACGGGCTTCGCGGGGGATCCCGGGGAGATGCCGGGGAGATCCCGGAGAAGACCTCCGGGCGATCCTCGAACAGATCACTGACCATTCGTCAGGGACGCCGGGGGTGATCACCCCGACCCCGGCGCGGGAGGGCGCGTCAGTCCCAGGAGCCCCGGGGTGCCGGAAGCGCCGCGATCTCCGCCAGGTCCGCCCCCGTGAGCAGCACCTCCGCCGCCCGCGCGTTCTCCACGGCCCACCGCTCCCGCTTCGCACCCGGCACCGGCACCACGTGCGGCCCCTGGGCCAGCGCCCACGCCAGCGCCACCTGGGCCGGGGTGACCTCGGCCCCGTGCCGTGCCGCGATCCGCCGCAGGCCCGCCACCAGCGGCTGGTTCGCCGCCATCATCTCGGCCGTGAAGCGGGGGTGCCGCGCCCGCGGGTCGTCGGACTCGAAGCCGCCGCCCGGGGTCAGCGTCCCCGTCAGGAAACCGCTGCCCAGTGGCATCGCCGCGAGGAACCCGACCCCGCGTGCCGCGCACCACGGCAGCAGCCGGGTGAGCGCCTCGGGTGACCAGACCGACAGCTCGGCCTCGACGGCCGAGACCGGGAAGACCTGCTGGATCCGCTCCAGCTGACGGATCGTTCCCTCATAGCCGTCGCGTGCGACCCCGGTCGCGCCCCTGCGGGCGGAGCGCGCGCCCACCGCGCAGAGACCGAGCGCCCGCACCTTGCCGGCCGACACGAGCTCGGCCATCGCGCCCCAGGTCTCCTCGACCGGCACCTCGGGGTCGGCGCGGTGCAGCTGGTAGAGGTCGATCACGTCGGTCTGGAGCCTGCGCAGCGAGGCGTCGCAGGCCCGACGCACGTACCCCGGCCTGCCGTTGGCCACCACGTGCCGACGCCCACCGCCGTCCCCGACGAGCAGTCCGACCTTCGTCGAGACGAAGACCTCCGCCCGACGCTCCTTCAGCACCCTTCCCAGCAGCAGCTCGTTGGTGAACGGTCCGTACATGTCGGCGGTGTCGAGCAGGCTCACCCCGGCGTCCAGGGCCGCGTGCACCGCCCGGAGCGAGCGGTCGCCCCGCTGCTGCGAGGGGCCGTACGCCCAGTTCATCGGCATGCACCCGAGGCCGATCGCCCCCACGCCGAGCGCCGTCGCCCCGATAGTCCTGCGCTCCACGTGCCGGTACCCCTCCCTCTGCCGTCCCCCAAAGTAACCAATGGGCCGCGGGATTCTTCGCATAGCCTCCCGGTCATGAGATACGCACAGACGCCCGCCGACGTGTGGCTTCCGGTTCCCGCCGACGAGATCGACGGACTGCCCGACTCGGGCGAGTCCGGGCTGAACTACCGCTTCTGGGACGGCGGACCGGAGTTCCCGGCCGATCCGGCGGACTGCGCCTTCTACGTCGTCCCGTACATGAAGGGCTCCGAGATCGCCGTGCGTCCGCTGGCCGCGATGACCTCGCTGCGCGCCGTGCAGACCATGTCGGCCGGCATCGACCACGTCACCCCCGGCATCGGTCTGCTCCCGCCGGGCGTCTCCCTCTGCAACGCGAAGGGTGTCCACGAGGCGAGCACCGCCGAGCTCACGATCGCCCTGATCCTGGCCTCGCTGCGCGGGATCCCCGGATTCGTCCGCGGTCAGGACGCCGAGGAGTGGCGGGCCGGGTTCTACCCGGCGCTCGCCGACAAGTCCGTCCTGATCGTCGGGTACGGGGCGATCGGCGCGGCCATCGACGACCGGCTCGCGCCCTTCGAGTGCGCGCGGGTCGTGCGCGTCGCGCGCTCCGCGCGCACCACCGAGCGCGGTCCGGTCCACGCCCTCGCGGAGCTGCCCGCACTGCTCCCCGAGGCCGACGTGGTCGTCCTCTCGACGCCGCTCACGCCCGAGACCCGCCATCTCGCCGACGCCGGCTTCCTGGCCAGGATGAAGGAAGGGGCGCTCCTCGTGAACGTCGCCCGCGGGCCCGTCGTGGACACGGCGGCCCTGCTCAAGGAGGTCGAGGCCGGCCGGATCGCGGCGGCGCTCGACGTCACCGACCCGGAGCCGCTTCCGCAGGGCCACCCGCTGTGGCACGCTCCCGGTGTCCTGATCAGTCCCCATGTGGGGGGTTCCACGTCGGCGTTCATGCCGCGTGCGAAGCGGCTGATCGCGGGGCAGCTGCGGCGGTTCGCGGCCGGCGAGGAGCTCGCCAACGTCCTGCTGACCACGGGCTGAGCCCGGCCCCACGCGCGCGGGGCGCCGTGCGCCCCCGCCGCGCGCCGCTCACGAGCCCCGGACAGTCACGGAGAGTACTGCAACCCTGTCCCTGTGTGACGGTCCTGGTGTATCGTCCCGGATCGGGGGACATGCGTCGAAGTCGGGCTGACGCTGGGGAGCGTAGTGACGGGTCATCAGATTCCGAGGGGGGCGACGGGTGAAGCACGGCCGAAAGACCGACGGTCCGACGCGGCGGCGACGCCGCGCGCGAACCTCCCGCGCCTCGCTGCCAGTCTCGCGCGTTCGGTGCCGTATCAGGCCACGGCACGCCGGGCGCCACACGACGACGCCGAACGGACGCCCGACGGCACCGGCGTCCACGGCACCGACCGCCCCGGCACTCACGACGCCGACGGCACCGGCGTCCACGGCGCCGACCGCCCCGGCACTCACGACGCCGACGGCACCGGCGCTCACGCCGCCATCGGCACGGGCGTCCACGACGCCGACCGCTCCGGCGT
The DNA here is from genome assembly GCF_040641575.1 of Streptomyces sp. NPDC020807. Lineage (NCBI taxonomy): Bacteria > Bacillati > Actinomycetota > Actinomycetes > Kitasatosporales > Streptomycetaceae > Streptomyces > Streptomyces sp. NPDC020807. The sequence continues at coordinate 35,966 of NZ_JBFADU010000038.1, read as the reverse complement.
CCATGACGCCGACCGCGCAGGCGGCCGCGACACCAGCCGCACAGGTGGGCACGGCGCCGACCGCTCCGGCGGGTGGGCCCTTCGGCGTGCGCTCGGTGGTGCCGAGGAGTCGGGCGCGCGACCTCACGAGCGGTTCCCGTCCGAGCGCGGTGACGCGCGCCCGGAGGTCGCGGTGAGCACGCCCGGAGCCGTCATCGCGCGCAGCTCCGTCGGCGAGTCCGGGAACCCCGACCGCGACCGGCAGGGGATCGGCTCCGTCGTCGCGCAGATCGCCCTCGGACTCGTCTGCGCGGGGTACACCACCGGCGCCTCGCTCGGCTGGGGCTCGCCGGAGCTCGCCCTCTTCATGGGCGACTTCGGGCTGAGCGCCGCCGCCCTCACCGCCGCCGTCTCCTGCTTCCTCTACGCCCGCGCCCACCGCGGCGGAGACCGCCCGGCGTGGCTGCTCTTCGCCTTCTCCTCGTTCATGGCCGCCGCCGGAAACGGCGTGTGGGGCTGGTACGAGGTCGTGCTCCGGGTCCCCGTGCCCGACTCCTCCGTCGCGGACCTGTTCTTCTTACTCTTCGCCCCGCCCGCCGTCGTCGGCCTGCTCGTCCTCGCCAAGAAGCCCGTCACCCGGGCCGGCTGGGTCTGCCTCGGGCTCGACGCCTGGCTCATCGGCGGCTCGCTGCTGACCCTCTCCTGGAGCCTGGCCCTCGCCCGCGCCGCCCACGTCGAGGGCGAGTCCGTCGCGCAGTCCGCGCTGGCCCTCGCGTACCCGCTGCTCGACATCGTCCTCGTCAGCATGGTCCTCGCGCTGCACTTCCGGCGCTCCCAGGCGAACCGTTCGGCGACCAACACCGCCATCGCCGCGCTGGCCCTGACGGTGCTCTGCGACGCGCTGTTCACCTCGCCGCTGCTCCGCGAGAACTACGCCTCGGGCCAGCTCCTCGACGCCGGGTGGTTCGCCGGCTCGCTGCTCCTCGCGTACGCGCCCTGGGGCGTGCGCCGGCTGCCCGACACCACCGCCGCCGCGCGCGGGCCCTGGCTGCACAGCCGCCCCGTCGCCGGTTCGCTCGCCGCCCTCACCCCGTACCTCGCCGCCGCGGTCTGCACCCTCGGCATCCTGTACAACGTCGTCGAGGGGCGGAGGGTCGACCGGGTGGTCGTGCTGACCGGCTGCGCCGTCGTCCTCGCCCTCGTCGTGCGCCAGGGCATCATGCTCCTCGACAACATCGCGCTCACCCACGAACTGGCCCAGAAGGAGAACCACTTCCGCTCCCTCGTGCAGGGGTCGAGCGACGTCATCATGATCGCCGCGCCGAGCGGCGTCCTGCGGTACGTCAGCCCCGCCGCCGCCGGCGTGTACGGGCGCGACGCCGAGGAACTCATCGGCACCGAACTCGCCGGACTCATCCACCCCGAGGACCTCGGCGCCGTCGTCCACGAGGTGCGCCGCTTCCTCGCGGCCTCGCCCGTCGACGAGCCCACCACCCGGATCGAGTGCCGCTTCCGCTCCGGCCGCGGCGACTGGCTCAACGTGGAGTCGACCGTCAACCGCCACCAGGGCGGCCTGATCTTCAACAGCCGGGACGTGACCGAGAGGGTCAGGCTCCAGGCCCAGCTCCAGCACAACGCGGAGCACGACCCGCTGACCGACCTGCCCAACCGGGCGCTCTTCACCCGCCGGGTCCGGCAGGCGCTCACCGGACGGCGCGCCTCCGACGCCGGCACCGCCGTGCTCTTCATCGACCTCGACGGCTTCAAGGCGGTCAACGACCGCCTCGGCCACCAGGCGGGCGACGATCTCCTCGTGCAGGCCGCCCGCCGCCTCCAGGAGTCCGTGCGGGCCGGGGACACCGCCGCCCGGCTCGGCGGCGACGAGTTCGCCGCCCTCATCCTCGGCGACGGCGGCCGCGAGCAGGCCGCCCGCGAGTGCCAGGTCCAGGAGATCGCCGACCGGCTGCGGATCACGCTCTCCCAGCCGTACCAGGTCGACGGCGGCACCGAGGTGCGCGTCGCCGCCTCCATCGGCGTCGCCTTCGCCGAGCCCGGCATCGAGGCCGGGGACCTCCTGCGCAACGCCGACCTCGCGATGTACCGCGCCAAGGCCGCGGGCAAGGACCGCGTCGAGCTCTACGCGCCCCAGATGCAGGCCGAGGTCGTCCGGCGGACCGAGCTGGCCGCCCGGCTGCGCACCGCCCTCCACGACGGCGAGTTCGCCCTGCTCCACCAGCCCGTCGTCGACCTCGCCACCGGCCGGATCGCCGCCGTCAGCGCGCAGGCCCGCTGGCGCTCGACGCAGGGCATTCTCTTCACCCCCGCCGAGTACCTCCGCGTCACCGACGACGGGGAGCGGACCGCCGAGCTGGGCCGCTGGCTCCTCGAGGAGGCCGTGGAGCAGGCCGCCGAGCGGGCGGGAATCGGCCATCGCGCACCGGTCTGCATCCGGCTCTCCGCCGGCCGCCTCCTGGACCGCTCGATGCCGTTCGGCTCGATCGAGTCCCTCCTCACCCGACACGGGCTGCCGTCCGGCTCGCTGATCATCGAACTCGCCGACAGCGACCACCGGACCCCGTTCGACGAGCTGGAGCAGCGCCTCGCGACGCTGCGCCGCCTCGGGGTGCGGATCGCCCTCGACGGATTCGGCAGCGGACAAGTGGCGATCGACGCCCTCCGGCGGCTCCCGGCCGACATACTGAAACTGGACAGGGGACTCGTCGAGGGCGTCGTCGAATCCGCCCGTCTCCGCAAGATCACCCGAGGGGTGCTCCGCATCGCCGGCGAGCTCGGCATGCAGACCGTCGCCGAGGGCGTGGACGTGCCGGAGCAGGTGCTGGCCCTGCGGGCCATGGGATGCAGCCACGCCCAGGGCATGGCCTTCTCCGGCCCGCTGGACGAGTACCGCCTGCGCAGAGCCCTCGTACGGGACGAGTACCCGCTTCCCGGGGCCATGCCCGTACGTGTCGGAAACCGTCCGCCGTTCCGCTCACATAGTGAGACCCACGTCCCACCTGCTTGACATCCACACGGCGGGAGAGGGAGGGTCAGTGCCATGCGCACCCGAATTCTCGTACTTGGAAAGCGCGTCGGATGAGGCAGGGCCCTTCTAGGCCCCGCTGAGAAGCACCCGACGCGCTCCCCTCGCTTGCCTCACGGCACGAGGGGTTTTTTGTTGCACCGGCTCCCTTCGAAGACGGTGCGAACCCCCGCAAAACACCTCGCACAAACCCTCTGCTTCGAGAAGAGATGATGATGACCGAGCAGGCCACCGGGCACCATCCGCAGCCGCGGCCCCGCGGCGGCGCGCAGCCCGCCAGCACCGTCGAGCACGTCACGGGTGCGCAGTCCCTCATCCGCTCTCTCGAGGAAGTGGGCGCCGACACCGTCTTCGGCATCCCGGGCGGCTGCATCCTCCCGGCGTACGACCCGATGATGGACTCGGAGAAGGTGCGCCACATCCTCGTCCGCCACGAGCAGGGCGCGGGCCACGCCGCCACCGGCTACGCCCAGGCCACCGGCAAGGTCGGCGTCTGCATGGCGACCTCCGGTCCCGGCGCGACCAACCTCGTCACCCCGATCGCCGACGCGTACATGGACTCCGTCCCGCTGGTCGCGATCACCGGCCAGGTCGCCTCGAAGGCCATCGGTACGGACGCCTTCCAGGAGGCGGACATCTGCGGCATCACGATGCCGATCACGAAGCACAACTTCCTGGTCACCAAGGCCGACGACATCCCGCGGACCATCGCCGAGGCCTTCCACATCGCCGCCTCCGGCCGCCCGGGCCCGGTCCTGGTCGACATCGCCAAGGACGCCCTCCAGGCGAAGACCACCTTCAGCTGGCCGCCGCAGACCGACCTGCCCGGCTACCGCCCGGTGACCAAGCCACACGCCAAGCAGATCCGCGAGGCCGCGAAGCTGATCTCGGCCGCCAAGCGCCCGGTCCTGTACGTCGGCGGCGGTGTCATCAAGTCCGGCGCCACGGCCGAGCTGCGGATCCTCGCCGAGCTCACCGGCGCCCCGGTCACCACCACGCTGATGGCCCTCGGCGCATTCCCCGACAGCCACCCCCAGCACGTCGGCATGCCCGGCATGCACGGCTCGGTCACGGCCGTCACCGCGCTGCAGAAGGCCGACCTGATCGTCGCCCTCGGCGCCCGCTTCGACGACCGCGTCACCGGCAAGCTCGACAGCTTCGCCCCGTACGCCAAGATCGTCCACGCGGACATCGACCCGGCCGAGATCGGCAAGAACCGTGCCGCCGACGTCCCGATCGTCGGTGACGCCCGCGAGGTCATCGCCGACCTGATCCAGGCCGTCCAGGCCGAGCACAACGAGGGCAACGCGGGCGACTACAGCGCCTGGTGGAGCGACCTCAGCCGCTGGCGCGAGACGTACCCGCTCGGTTACGACCTGCCGGAGGACGGCAGCCTCTCGCCGCAGCAGGTCATCCAGCGCATCGGCCGGCTCGCCCCCGAGGGCACGATCTTCACCGCGGGCGTCGGCCAGCACCAGATGTGGGCGGCCCACTTCATCGACTACGAGCAGCCGGCCACCTGGCTGAACTCGGGCGGCCTCGGCACGATGGGATACGCGGTCCCCGCCGCGATGGGCGCCAAGGCCGGCCTGCCGGACCGCCCGGTCTGGGCGATCGACGGCGACGGCTGCTTCCAGATGACCAACCAGGAACTCACCACCTGCGCCCTGAACAACATCCCGATCAAGGTCGCCATCATCAACAACGGCGCCCTCGGCATGGTCCGCCAGTGGCAGACGCTGTTCTACAACCAGCGCTACTCCAACACCGTCCTGCACTCCGGGCCGGACGACGTCCAGGCGAACAAGGGCACCCGCGTCCCCGACTTCGTCAAGCTCTCCGAGGCCATGGGCTGCGTCGCCCTGCGCTGCGAGGACCCGGCCGACCTCGACAAGGTCATCGCCGAGGCGAACGCCATCAACGACCGTCCGGTCGTCATCGACTTCATCGTCCACGAGGACGCGCAGGTCTGGCCGATGGTCGCCGCCGGCACCTCCAACGACGAGGTCATGGCCGCGCGGGGCGTCCGCCCCGACTTCGGCGACGGCGAAGACGACTGAGCGCGCAGAGCGAAAAGGAAGAGACCCAGACATGTCCACCAAGCACACGCTCTCCGTTCTCGTCGAGAACACGCCCGGCATCCTCGCCCGGATCGCCGCCCTGTTCTCCCGCCGCGGCTTCAACATCGACTCCCTCGCGGTGGGCGTCACCGAACACCCCGACATCTCCCGCATCACCATCGTGGTCAATGTCGAGGACCTGCCCCTCGAGCAGGTGACCAAGCAGCTCAACAAGCTGGTCAACGTCCTGAAGATCGTCGAACTCGAGCCCAGCGCTGCGATCCAGCGCGAGCTCGTCCTGGTGAAGGTCCGCGCCGACAACGAGACCCGCTCCCAGATCGTCGAGATCGTGCAGCTGTTCCGCGCCAAGACCGTGGACGTCTCGCCCGAGGCGGTCACCATCGAGGCCACCGGTTCGAGTGACAAGCTCGACGCGATGCTCAAGATGCTGGAGCAGTTCGGCGTCAAGGAGCTCGTCCAGTCCGGCACGATCGCCATAGGGCGTGGATCGCGGTCCATCACGGACCGCTCCCTGCGCTCCCTCGACCGCAGCGCCTGAGAGTCACCGGAGGTCGACCGCCGGTCCACTCGGCGGTCCGACTGACGAGACCCGAAAACTTTTCTTCCGCTCCCCGCCGTACGGTGGGACGCAACACCAGCACCTCAAGGAGATATCCAGTGGCCGAGCTGTTCTACGACGCCGATGCCGACCTGTCCATCATCCAGGGCCGCAAGGTCGCGGTGATCGGCTACGGCAGCCAGGGACACGCCCACGCGCTGTCGCTCCGTGACTCGGGTGTCGACGTCCGCGTCGGCCTCCAGGAGGGCTCGAAGTCCAAGGCCAAGGCCGAGGAGCAGGGTCTGCGCGTCGTGTCCGTCGCCGAGGCCGCCGCCGAGGCCGACCTCATCATGATCCTGACCCCGGACCCGATCCAGGCCAAGGTCTACGAGGAGTCCATCAAGGACAACCTGAAGGCGGGCGACGCCCTGTTCTTCGGTCACGGCCTCAACGTCCGCTACGGCTTCATCGAGGTCCCCGAGGGCATCGACGTCGCGCTCGTCGCCCCGAAGGGCCCGGGCCACCTGGTCCGCCGTCAGTACGAGGAGGGCCGCGGCGTTCCGTGCATCGCGGCCGTCGAGCAGGACGCGACCGGCAACGCCTTCGCGCTGGCCCTCTCGTACGCCAAGGGCATCGGCGGCACCCGCGCCGGCGTCATCAAGACCACCTTCAAGGAGGAGACGGAGACCGACCTGTTCGGTGAGCAGGCCGTCCTCTGCGGTGGCACCGCGGCGCTGGTCAAGGCGGGCTTCGAGACCCTGACCGAGGCCGGCTACCAGCCGGAGATCGCGTACTTCGAGTGCCTCCACGAGCTGAAGCTCATCGTCGACCTCATGTACGAGGGCGGCCTGGAGAAGATGCGCTGGTCGGTCTCCGAGACCGCCGAGTGGGGCGACTACGTCACCGGCCCGCGGATCATCACCGACGCCACCAAGGCGGAGATGAAGAAGGTCCTCGCGGAGATCCAGGACGGCACCTTCGCCAAGGAGTGGATGGCCGAGTACCACGGCGGTCTGAAGAAGTACAACGAGTACAAGAACCAGGACTCGAACCACCTCCTGGAGACCACCGGCAAGGAGCTGCGGAAGCTCATGAGCTGGGTGAACGACGAAGAGGCGTAAGTCCTCGGGGGAGGGGCCGGACAGTGTGTCCGGCCCCTTCCCACATCGTTGGACACCTCGTCCAACCACGGACGGGTGATCCTTCCAACGAGGCGTATGAGCTGTGCTGATGCACCACTACACTTCTCAACAACATACGCGTCAGGCCCACAGCGTCGTGCGCTTTCACGCGGCAAGCCCCCTCCACCGCCTGCGGCCGTCGGGACGGCCGTCCGCACTGGACCTGTGAGGACTCACGTGAGCTCGAAACCTGTCGTACTCATCGCTGAAGAGCTGTCGCCCGCCACCGTCGACGCCCTGGGCCCGGACTTCGAGATCCGGCACTGCAACGGCGCCGACCGCGCCGAGCTGATCCCCGCCATCGCCGACGTGGACGCGATCCTGGTCCGCTCCGCGACCAAGGTCGACGCCGAGGCCCTCGCCGCCGCGAACAAGCTCCGCGTCGTCGCCCGTGCCGGCGTCGGTCTGGACAACGTCGACGTCTCCGCCGCCACCAAGGCCGGCGTCATGGTCGTGAACGCCCCGACCTCCAACATCGTCACCGCCGCCGAGCTCGCGTGCGGTCTGCTCGTCGCCACCGCGCGCAACATCCCGCAGGCCAACACCGCGCTGAAGAACGGCGAGTGGAAGCGGAACAAGTACACCGGCGTCGAGCTGAGCGAGAAGACCCTCGGTGTCGTCGGCCTCGGCCGCATCGGCGTCCTGGTCGCGCAGCGCATGTCCGCCTTCGGCATGAAGATCGTCGCGTACGACCCCTACGTGCAGCCGGCCCGCGCCGCCCAGATGGGCGTGAAGCTCCTGGCCCTCGACGAGCTCCTCGAGGTCGCCGACTTCATCACCGTCCACCTGCCGAAGACCCCGGAGACCATCGGTCTCATCGGCGACGAGGCGCTGCACAAGGTCAAGTCGTCCGTCCGCATCGTCAACGCCGCCCGCGGCGGGATCGTGGACGAGGCCGCGCTGTACACCGCCCTCAAGGAGGGCCGGGTCGCCGGTGCCGGCCTCGACGTGTACGCGAAGGAGCCCTGCACGGACTCCCCGCTCTTCGAGCTCGACCAGGTCGTCTGCACCCCGCACCTCGGTGCCTCCACGGACGAGGCCCAGGAGAAGGCCGGCATCGCCGTCGCCAAGTCGGTGCGCCTGGCGCTGGCGGGCGAGCTGGTCCCGGACGCGGTCAACGTCCAGGGCGGTGTCATCGCCGAGGACGTGAAGCCCGGTCTGCCGCTCGCCGAGAAGCTCGGCCGGATCTTCACCGCGCTCGCGGGCGAGGTCGCGTCCCGCCTCGACGTCGAGGTCTACGGCGAGATCACCCAGCACGACGTGAAGGTGCTCGAACTCTCCGCGCTCAAGGGCGTGTTCGAGGACGTCGTCGACGAGACCGTCAGCTACGTCAACGCCCCGCTGTTCGCGCAGGAGCGCGGTGTCGAGGTGCGCCTGACGACGAGCTCCGAGTCGCCCGACCACCGCAACGTGGTCACCGTGCGCGGCACGCTCGCGAGCGGCGAGGAGGTCGCGGTCTCCGGCACGCTGGCCGGCCCGAAGCACCTTCAGAAGATCGTCGCCGTCGGCGAGTACGACGTGGACCTGGCGCTCGCCGACCACATGGTCGTCCTGCGCTACGAGGACCGCCCGGGTGTCGTCGGCACCGTCGGCCGCATCCTCGGCGAGGCCGGTCTGAACATCGCCGGCATGCAGGTCTCCCGCGCGGAGGAGGGGGGCGAGGCGCTCGTCGTCCTCACCGTCGACGACTCGCTGCCGGCCTCGGTGCTCGCGGAGATCGCGCAGGAGATCGGTGCCACCTCGGCCCGCTCGGTCAACCTGATCTGATCCTCCCGGCCCCGGGCCTCCCGGCTCGGGGTGCCTCGGTCCAGGCTTCGTACCCGGTGCGATAGACGCATGTCTTACACGACTGTCTATCGGCCGGGTACAGTGCTGCCATGGGACACAAGGAAGACCTCCTCGAAGGCGCCAAGCGCTGCCTCCTGGAGAAGGGGTACGGGCGCACGACGGCCCGCGACATCGTCGCCGCCTCCGGCACCAACCTCGCCTCCATCGGCTACCACTACGGCTCCAAGGACGCCCTCCTCCAGCAGGCCTTCCTCGCCCTCACCGAGGAGTGGGGCGGCCGGGCGGGTGCGGCGGGGACCGGCGAGGACAGGCGGGAGCTGCCGGCCGACCCGTACGCCCGCTTCCACGCCGTCTGGGAGCAGGTGATCGCCGCCGCGGGGGCGAGCAGGCCGCTCTGGAAGCTCCAGACCGAGGTGGTCACCCGCCTCGACGACGACGAGAAGCTCCGCGACGCGATCAAGGAGCCCCAGCGCGAGGGGCGCCTCGGGATGGCCGAGGGCTTCCTCGGCATCGACCCCGAGGCGGAGCCCGAGAAGGCCCGGGTCGCCGGACTGCTCTGCCAGGCCCTCGCGACCGGCGTCATGATCCAGTGGATGGTCGACCCGGAGACGGCGCCGAGCGCGGACGACCTCACTGCCGGGCTCAGGGTCCTGATGGCGGAAGGCAGCTGAGGACGACCTTGGCGCGGGCGTGGCCCTCCTCGACGTACCGCAGGGCCCGGTCCGCCTCCGCCAGCGGGTAGGTCCGCCCGATCACCGGGGCGATCCCGCCGGACTCGGCGAACTCCCGCAGCGCCACCAGGTTCTCCCGCCGCGGCTGGGCCGTCAGGACGCGGAGCCGCCGGTCGAGGGTCTTCGAGAGCAGCTGCCCCCTCAGGATCGTCCCCATGGGCCCGAGGACGCTGCCGCCCTCGAAGACGCCACCGCCGGACAGGACCAGCGTGCCGGTGGGGGAGAGGATCCGCCGCAGCTCGCGCAGCGCGCGGTTGCCGACGAGGTCGAGCACCAGGTCGTAGCGGTCCTGGCCGGCGGTGAAGTCCTGCCGCGTGTAGTCGATGACCCGGTCGGCGCCGAGTCCGAGGACCAGCGACCCGTTCCGCCCGCCGCACACCCCCGTCACCTCGGCGCCGAACGCCTTCGCGAGCTGCACGGCGAAGGTCCCGACGCCCCCCGAGGCGCCGTTGACGAGGACCTTCGCGCCCTGCCGTATCCCGCCGAGGTCCCGCAGGCCCATCAGCGCGGTGTTCCCCGCCAGGGGTATCGCGGCGGCCTCCTCGAAGCTCAGCCCGGCCGGTTTGCGTTCCGTCGTCCTCACGGGCGCGCGCACGTACTCGGCGAAGCAGCCCGGGGCCTCTCCGAAGACCTCGTCGCCGGGGCGCAGTTCGGTCACCGCGTCGCCCACGGCCTCCACCACCCCGGCGAAGTCCCGGCCCCTGACCGGCTCCTTCGGTCTCCTCGGGCCGAGAGCCAGCCGGGCCACGTACGGATCGCCGCGCATCAGGTGCCAGTCCGCCGCGTTGACCGACGCCGCGTGGACCCGTACGAGCACCTCGCCCGCCCCCGGCACCGGCCGCTCGACCTCCGCGAACTCCAGCACGTCCGCCGATCCGTACCGCTCCTGCGTCCAGGCCCTCATGGCGTCCCCTCACCCCGTCCCGGTCCCTGTGGGAACGACGTTAGGGGGCCGGGTGCCGCCGGACCATCCGGGACGACCCGGACGCACCCCTGAATCCTCCCGGGGGTCCATCGGCCGAAAGGGCTACAGGCGGGCCGACTTCAGGGACATGTGGAGCAGCAGCCGGTCCTCGCCGTCGTCCAGGTCGAGGCCGGTGAGCTGCTCTACCCGGGAGAGCCGGTAGTAGAGGGTCTGCCGGTGGATGCCCAGGGCCGCCGCCGTCCGGCCCGCCTGCCCCGCGCTGTCGAGGAACACCTCGGCGGTGCGGGCCAGTTCGGCGTGGGCCGGGGCGAGCAGCGGGGCCACGGCCGGGTCGACCTCGGGGTGGTAGAGCGCCGCGAGGAGGCGGTACGGGCCGATGCCGGCCCACTCCGCCACGGGGCCGAGCGTCGGCTGCGCCGTCGCCGCGCGGGCCGCCGTGTTCGCCTCGCGCCAGGCGGCCGGGAGCTCGGTGAGGCCCCTGCGGGGGGTGGCGATCCCGGCGGGCGCGGTGCCGCGCAGCCGGTCGGCGGCCTTGTGGGCGGGGGAGAGGTCGTCGGCCGTGCGCAGCCGTACGAGCGCGGCGAGCGCGTCGGTGTCCGGGAGCGTGGCGACCGCCGCCGCGCCGGGCACGGCGCGGACCGAGGGGGCCTCGCCCTGCCAGGGGGTCACGCACACGACGGCGTGCAGGCCGTCCGCGCTCGGGCCGAGGGCGGCCCGCAGCGCCGCGACGGCCATGTCGCTCTGCCAGCCGCGCCCGGCCGTGAGGACCGCCGCGAACTCGCGCGAGATGTCGGCGCCCGCCTGCTCCTCGTCGGCGAGGAGCTCCCCGATCCGGCCCGCGACCTCCATCGCGGCGGCGAGCCGCTCGTCGGAGGGGCCGGGCCCCGCGTCGAGCAGCCAGACGTATCCGAGGACGACGCCCCGGTGGCGCACGGGCAGGCAGACGCGGTCGCGGAAGACGCCCGCGTCCGGGGCGGCCGGGATGCGGACCGGCCCGGTCGCCCGGGTGATGCCGAAGCCCTCGAACCAGGCGCGGACGGCCGGGGTGGACTTGCGGGTGAGGATCGAGCGGGTCCTGACCGGGTCCATCACGGAGTCGTCGTCGCTGTCGTGCGCGCCGAAGGCGATCAGCCCGAAGTCGCGGTTCTCCAGCGTCGCGGGTTCGCCGAGCAGCGCCGAGATCTCGTCGACCAGGTCTTGGTAATCGCCCTTCACGGACCCATTCTCGCACCCCCTCAGACATGTGTATGAGACGCCGCGCACGGATGCGTGACAGCTGTAGATGGCGCAGGATCGGACTGATCCATAGGTTTCACGGTGGTTCTCCGTGCTGTTCCCGGTTCGTTCCCCTGATCCGGTTGCGGCCCCCTTCTTCCCTGCCTTTTGGAGGTGCCCCGTGCTGGGTCCCGTGATCCTCGCCGCGTCGCGCAGCGACAAGATGCGTCGTCTGGTGTCGGCCGCCCCCGGGACCAAGCAGGTCGTCGCCCGCTTCATCGCCGGTGAGACGGTCGACGACGTCGTCCCGATCGTCTCCGAGCTCAGCGGCCGTGGCCTGGAGGTCACCCTCGACGTCGTCGGTGAGGACATCACCACCGTCGAGCAGTCGTACGCGGCCCGCGACGCGTACCTGGAGCTCATCGGGCGCCTGAAGGAGCTGGGTCTCGGCGAGCGCGCCGAGATGTCCGTGAAGCTGTCGATGTTCGGCCAGTCGCTGGACCCCGAGGGCCCCGGAAGCGGCCACGAGCTGGCCCTCGCGAACGTGCGCCCGGTCGTCGAGGCCGCCGCCGAGATCGGCACCACGGTCACCCTGGACGCCGAGGACCACACCACCCTCGACTCGATGTTCGCCATCCACGAGGAGCTGCGGAAGGACTTCCCGCAGACCGGCTGCGTCATCCAGGCCTACCTCTTCCGCACCGAGGGCGACGCCCGCCGCCTCGCCGCGAACGGCTCCCGCGTCCGGATCGTGAAGGGCGCCTACAAGGAGCCCGCCGAGGTCGCCATCCAGGACAAGCCCGAGATCGACAAGGCGTACGTCCGGATCATGAAGATCCTCATGGACGGCACGGGCTACCCGATGATCGGCTCGCACGACCCGCGCCTGATCTCCATCGGCCAGGAGCTGGCCCGCCGCGCCGGGCGCAAGCTGGACGAGTACGAGTTCCAGATGCTGTACGGCATCCGGAGCGAGGAGCAGAACCGTCTCGCCGCCGAGGGCCACCGCATGCGTGTCTACACCGCGTACGGCACCGACTGGTACGGATACTTCATGCGCCGCCTCGCGGAGAAGCCGGCCAACCTCCTCTTCTTCGTCCGCTCCATCCTCACCAAGGGCTGAGCCCCACCTCTCACAAGGAGTTACGCGACTCATGGACGCTGTCACCCAGGTCCCCGCTCCGGTCAACGAGCCGGTGCACAGCTACGCCCCCGGCTCCCCCGAGCGCGCCCGCCTCGAGATCAAGCTCAAGGAGCTGGCCGAGAACCCGCGCGAGCTGCCGATGACCATCGGCGGCGTGAAGCGCCTCGGCGGCGGCGAGGAATTCAAGGTCGTGCAGCCGCACAACCACCAGGCCGTCATCGGCACCTTCCGCGGCGCCACCGAGCAGGACGCCCAGGACGCGATCGACGCCGCCCTGGCCGCCGCCCCGGCCTGGCGCGCGATGTCCTTCGACGACCGCGCCGCGATCATCCTGCGGGCCGCAGAGCTCCTGGCCGGCCCGTGGCGCGAGACGCTGGCCGCGTCCACCATGCTCGGCCAGTCGAAGACCGCCCAGCAGGCCGAGATCGACACCCCGTGCGAGCTCGTCGACTTCTGGCGCTTCAACGTCGCGTACGCCCGCCAGATCCTGGCCGAGCAGCCGCCGGCGAACTCCCCGGGCGTCTGGAACCGTCTGGACCACCGTCCGCTGGAAGGTTTCGTCTACGCGATCACGCCGTTCAACTTCACGGCCATCGCGGGCAACCTGCCCACCGCCCCCGCCCTCATGGGCAACGTGGTCGTCTGGAAGCCGTCCCCGACGCAGACGCACTCCGCCGTGCTCCTCATGGAGCTCCTGGAGGAGGCCGGCCTGCCGAAGGGCGTCATCAACCTGGTGACCGGCGACGGCATCGCCGTCTCCGAGGTGGCCCTGAACCACCGCGACCTGGCCGGCATCCACTTCACGGGTTCGACCAAGACCTTCCAGCACCTGTGGAAGACGGTCGGCAACAACATCGAGAAGTACCGCTCGTACCCGCGGATCGTCGGCGAGACCGGTGGCAAGGACTTCGTCGTCGCGCACCCCAGCGCCGACCGCGCCATCCTCAAGACCGCGCTGACCCGCGGCTCCTTCGAGTTCCAGGGCCAGAAGTGCTCCGCGTCCTCGCGTGCGTACGTCCCGGCCTCCATCTGGAACGACGGCTTCAGGGAGGAGTTCGCGGCCGAGGTCGACGGCATCACCATGGGTGACGTCACCGACCTGTCGAACTTCATCGGCGCCGTCATCGACGAGCGCTCGTTCGCCAAGAACAAGGCCGCGATCGACCGTGCCGCGGCCGACCCGACCTGCACGATCATCGCCGGCGGCACGTACGACGACTCGGTGGGCTACTTCGTCCGCCCGACCGTCATCGCGTGCACCGACCCGGAGAACGAGGTCTTCAAGGCCGAGTACTTCGGCCCGATCCTGGCCGTCCACGTCTACGAGGACGACCAGTACGACGAGATGCTGACCCAGATGGAGTCGGTCTCGGACTACGCCCTCACCGGCTCGGTCATCTCCGGCGACCGCGCGGCCGCCGCGTACACGATGGAGAAGCTCCGCTTCGCCGCGGGCAACTTCTACATCAACGACAAGTCGACCGGCGCCGTCGTCGGCCAGCAGCCCTTCGGCGGCGGCCGCGCCTCGGGTACGAACGACAAGGCCGGCGCGCCGCAGAACCTGATGCGCTGGACGCTGACCCGCGCCATCAAGGAGACGCTGGTCCCGCCGACCGAGTACGGCTACCCGCACATGGGCTGACGCCCGCCCCGCCGCGCAGCGGCCCCCTCCGCCGCTGCGCGGCCCCCTGACACCGCCCCCCTCCTCGGTCCCCCAACTTGAGGACGGGGGCGGTTCTCATTCCCCCGCTTCCCTCTCGGTCCCCTTCGCCGTCTCCAGCTGCGCGGTCACCAGGCCGGAGACCATGGAGGCGAACGCGATCGTGATCGCGAGGCCGGCCGTGCCGAGGGTGCCGACGAAGAAGGCGGCGGTCGCGCCGCCGACGACGACGGCCCAGAGGGCGAGCACCAGCTTGCCGGTACGGCCGAGGAACAGCTGCCGGCGCGGGGTGGCCGGGCGGGCCTCCAGGGCGCCGGCCGGGCCCGCCGTCGCCGCGCGGGGCCGCTTGAAGTAGCCGTACACCAGCCACTCGCCGCACGGCTCCCAGCCCTCGGGTTCGAGCTCGGCCAGGACCTTCGGGCGGCGGCCGGTGAGTATCTCCCGGCGGTACTCCCAGCGCAGCGGCGCCGTCGTCGAGCGGCGGCAGACGAACCGGCCGATCGAGTCGAGCGACTCGACCTCCCAGCCCTGGTCGCCGTGGACGGCGAGCATCCGGCGGTCGTTGAAGAGGTCCGCGGTCCAGGTCCAGGACTCGGCCCGCTCGTCCGGCTCGCCCGGCGCGGGCGCGAGTCCGCCGAGCCGCGCCGCGAAGGCGGCGGCCGCGCCGAACTCCCGCACCGGGTCCGTGCCCGTCTCGGCGAGGTGCGCCCGCAGGTCCTCGGTGGTCGCGGCGATCTGCTCGTCCGGCACCCCGGCGGCGCGCAGCGCGTCGGAGAGCTCGGTGAAGTAGGCGTCGACGGTGGTCATGGTGTGGTTCCCCCTGGGCTGAGCAACGTCCGTACGGTGTCGTGGAAGCGCAGCCAGTCACGGCTCTCGGCGGCGAGGTGGTCACGCCCGCGCGCGGTGAGCCGGTAGTAGCGGCGCCCCGGTCCGCGCTCGGCGGCGCGGAACTCGGCCTCCACCAGGCCGGCCTGCTCCAGGCGGTTCAGGACGGGATAGAGCGTCCCGCCCTTGATCTCGCCGAGTCCCGCCTCGGCGAGCGCCTTGGCGATCTCGTACCCGTAGCTCTCGCCGTCGGTCAGGCGGGAGAGGACGAGCAGGTCGAGGACTCCCTTGAGCAGGCTGGATCTGCGGTCTGAGGCCATGACGTCATTTCAGCACTACCTAGGTAGGAACGCAATCTAGATAGCTACGCGGCGACCAGCATCTTCCCGAGGTTCTCGCCGGACAGCATCCCGAGGAACGCGTCCACGATCCGATCGAAGCCGTCGGCCACCGTCACGTCGAGCGGCAGTGCCCCGCTCCGCAGGTGCGGCACCACGAGGTCGTACAACTCCTCCTGCGCGTCCATGTGGTCGCGGACGAGGAAGCCTTCGAGCCGGATGCTCCTGCCGACCAGGTCGAAGAGGTTGCGCGGGGCCGGCGGGGGAGCGGAGAGGGAGTGGTACTGGGCGACGGCGCCGACCCAGGCGATCCGGCCGTGCTCGCGCAGCGAGGCGATCGACGCCTCCAGGTGGTCCCCGCCCACCCCGTCGAGGACCGCGTCGACCCCCTCGGGGGCGGCCTTCGCGAGCAGCTCCGCCACCGGGCCCTCGTGGTAGTCGAAGGCCGCGTCGAAGCCGACCTCCTCCGTCAGGTACGCGACCTTGCGCGCCGAACCCGCGCTGCCGACGAGCCGCCCGGCCCCGAGCAGCCGCGCGATCCGGCCCGCCGCCGTGCCCACGCCGCCGGCCGCCGCCGAGACGAACAGGTCCTCGCCCGGCTGGAGCCGCGCGATCCGGGTCAGGCCGACGTAGGCCGACAGGCCCGTACCGCCGAGGAGGCTGAGGTGGGCGGCGAGCGGGACGCCGGGGCCGAGGTCGGGGACCGGGCGGACCTCGCGCCGGGAGACCAGGGAGTGGGTGCGCCAGCCCTTGCGGTGCATGACGAGGTCGCCGGGCTTCAGCGAGAGGTCGCGGGAGTCGAGCACGCGGCCGAGGGTGCGGCCCTCCATCGGGGCGTTCAGGGTCCACAGCTGGTCGTCGTCCATCGCCTCGCGGTGGTACGGGTCCACGGACCAGAGGAGGTTCTCGACGAGGGCGGTCCCCGGGGCGGGGGCGGGGACCGGGGCCTCCACGAAGGCGAAGTGCCCGCGCGAGGGGAAGCCGTGGGGGCGGGCGGTCTGCTGGACGGTGATCATGGTCTCGTTCGTCATGCCGCAGACCGTAGGAAGGAATCCGGCGGCCGGGCAGGGGGTTGCCCTCATGGAACGGACCGATCCATGAGCGCCGCTCATACGTCGAGGTGGGAGGCCCCTCGTGACCGATCTCGCGCCGCATGAACTGCGGGTCCTCGTCGCCGTCGGGCGCGAGCGCGGCTTCTCCGCGGCCGCCGTCGCGCTCGGCATGACCCAGTCGGCCGTGTCCCACTCCGTGCGCGGCAGCGAGCGCAAGCTCGGGGCCGTCCTCTTCGACCGTGGCCGCTC
Organism: Streptomyces sp. NPDC020807; assembly: GCF_040641575.1. Classification (NCBI taxonomy): domain Bacteria; kingdom Bacillati; phylum Actinomycetota; class Actinomycetes; order Kitasatosporales; family Streptomycetaceae; genus Streptomyces; species Streptomyces sp. NPDC020807. The sequence continues at coordinate 19,220 of NZ_JBFADU010000038.1, read as the reverse complement.
CGGGGCGACCCCGACCGAGGCGGGGGAGCGGGCGCTCGCCCACGCCCGGCGGGTGCTGCGGCTCCTGGAGGTGATGGGCGCGGAGGTGCGGGGAGCGGGGGCGCGGGACGGGGCCGGTGGCGGGTCGGCCGCGGTCTCCGGCCCGCTGCGGATCGCCGCCTTCCGCAGCGCCGCCCTGCACCTGCTGCCCGGCGCGCTCGCGCGGCTGACGGCCCGTCACCCGGGGGTCGTGCCCGAGGTGCGGATCGTCCGGGAGGTGGGACGGGGCACGGCGGGCGAGGTGCTCGACGGGCGCGCCGACATCGGCATCGCGACGGTCGGCGCCGCCTCGCCGGTGCCGCCGGAGCTGGTCGGCGGGGTCCTCAGGGAGGAGGGGTACGCGCTCGTCCACCCGGCGCGGCATCCGGCGCCGCGCTCGCTGCCGCTGGTCGACTGGGCGGAGAACTGCTCCTCGTACACCCGGGACTGGTGGGCGGCCCAGGAGTGGCTGCCGGCGGCGACGGTGGAGGCGGAGGACGACGGAGCGGTGCTCTCGATGGTGAGCAGTGGTTTCGGCATGGCCGTGATGCCCGAGCTGTCCCTGATCGGAGCACCGCCCTCGGTGGAGATCACCGATCTCGGACCGGAGCGCCCGACGCGCTCCGTGGGCTACGTCACCACCCCTGAGCTGGCCGGATCCCTCGTCGTGCGGGCGTTCATCAGGGAGCTGCGGGCCGCCGGACGGTGACGGCGGGCGGCACGCCGGGTGATGCGCCGTCTCAGATAGTAGGAAGTCCGAGTAATTGTGGAGACAGATGCGGCACGCTGCCCTAGCTTTGTAGAAGCCGAACGTCTCGCTTCATCAGCGAATGGCGGTCGAGAGCGCGACGCCCTGTGCAGGCAACCCCTGCGGCGGCGCTCCCCGCCCCTTCCGGCACCTTCGATCACAAGCTGATCTCCGCACGCCCGGATCACCAATTGATCTCAAGGAGTCGATCCCTCATGACCACGCAGACCACCCGCCGCGTCCGCCGCTCCGCCTCCCGCTCCGACGAGGCCCGCCAGAACGCCGCCGCCGCCCTCCAGCGCGCCCTCGACCGCCGCGACAACGGCGGCTCCACCGGTCACTGACCCGTCCGCCGAACCTGGCGCATCGTCCACATGGCGGACGGAACGTGTCAGACGATGGGACGAAGAGTAGGGTGCCGACATGTCTCACAGCATCAATCTCGCAGTCATTCCCGGCGACGGCATCGGCCAGGAGGTCGTGGCCGAAGGCCTCAAGATCCTCGCGGCCGTCCTTCCCCAGGACGTGAAGCTGGAGACCGAGGAGTACGACTTCGGCGCCAAGCGCTACCACGCCACCGGTGAGACCCTCACCGACGCCGACCTCGCCTCCCTCAAGAAGCACGACGCCATCCTGCTCGGCGCCATCGGCGACCCGTCGGTGCCCTCCGGCGTCCTGGAGCGCGGCTTCCTCCTGAAGCTCCGCTTCGCCTTCGACCACCACGTGAACCTGCGTCCGTCGAAGCTGCTCCCCGGCGTCGCCACCCCGCTCGCCGGGCAGCCCGCGATCGACTTCGTCGTGGTCCGCGAGGGCACCGAGGGCCCGTACACCGGCAACGGCGGCACCATCCGCAAGGGCACCCCGCACGAGGTCGCCACCGAGGTCTCGGTCAACACCGCCTTCGGTGTCGAGCGGGTCGTCCGGGACGCCTTCGCCCGCGCCCAGGCCCGTCCGCGCAAGAAGCTGACGCTGGTCCACAAGAACAACGTGCTGACCTTCGCCGGCCACCTCTGGACCGACATCTTCAACCGTGTCGCCCAGGAGTTCCCCGAGGTCACCACCGACTACCTGCACGTCGACGCCGCGACGATCTTCCTCGTCACCGACCCGGCCCGCTTCGACGTCATCGTCACCGACAACCTCTTCGGCGACATCATCACCGACCTCGCCGCGGCCGTCTCCGGCGGCATCGGCGTCGCCGCCTCGGGCAACATCAACCCGAGCGGCGAGTTCCCGTCCATGTTCGAGCCGGTCCACGGCTCCGCGCCGGACATCGCGGGCCAGGGCAAGGCCGACCCCACGGCCACCGTCCTCTCCGTCGCCCTCCTCCTGCGTCACCTCGGGTACGAGGCCGAGGCCGCCCGGGTCGAGGAGGCCGTCGCGGCCGACCTCACCGAGCGCGGCACCGCCGCCCGTACGACGGCCGAGATCGGCGACGCGCTCGCCGCGCGAGTAGCGAGCTGACCCGGGCCGTCTGACAGAGCACTGACAGCGCAGCCGCCGGGTCGCATCGGGACCCGGCGGCTGTACCTGTGCGGTCGCCGGGTGCCACCATCGAAACCTGGACCGCCTTCACCCGTTTCATCCACCGGTCCCCACGAGCGATAATCGGACGTGGGGCCGCGGCATGCGCGCATGCCCGTACGTCCACACGGTCGGGGACACCAGTCACCGGCCGAGGCGTGAACGCGGTCCGTCATACACATACGGTGAAGGACACGCACTCATGACGACGCCCACGATCGAGCTCAAGCCCTCCTCCAGCCCGCTGTCCGACACGGAGCGCGAGGCGATCCTGGCCAGCCCGGGATTCGGCCGCCACTTCACCGACCACATGGTGACCATCCGGTGGACCGAGGGCCGCGGCTGGCACGACGCCCAGCTCGTGCCGTACGGCCCGCTCTCCCTCGACCCCGCGACGAACGTCCTGCACTACGCGCAGGAGATCTTCGAGGGCCTGAAGGCCTACCGCCGCCCCGACGGCTCGGTCGCCAGCTTCCGCCCGGACGCCAACGCGCGCCGCTTCCAGCGCTCCGCCCACCGCCTCGGCATGCCCGAGCTGCCCGTCGAGACCTTCGTCGAGGCCTGTGACGCGCTGGTCCGCCAGGACGAGGCCTGGGTGCCCGAGCACGGCGGCGAGGCCTCGCTCTACCTGCGCCCGTTCATGATCGCGACCGAGGTCGGCCTGGGCGTCCGCCCGGCCAACGAGTACCTCTTCGTCGTCATCGCCTCCCCGGCCGGCCCCTACTTCCCCGGCGGCGTGAAGCCCGTCTCCATCTGGGCCTCCGAGGACCGCGTCCGCGCCGTCCCGGGCGGCATGGGCGACGCCAAGACGGGCGGCAACTACGCCGCCTCGCTGCTCGCGCAGGCCGAGGCGGCGGAGAAGGGCTGCGACCAGGTCTGCTACCTCGACGCGGTCGAGCACAAGTGGGTCGAGGAACTGGGCGGCATGAACCTGTACTTCGTGTACGGCAACAGGATCGTCACCCCGAAGCTCACCGGCTCCATCCTGGAGGGCATCACCCGCGACTCGCTCCTCCAGGTCGCCCGCGACCTCGGCTACGAGGCCGAGGAGGCCCGCGTCTCGCTCGACCAGTGGCAGGCCGACACCGAGAACGGCACCCTCCACGAGGTCTTCGCCTGCGGCACCGCCGCCGTCATCACCCCGGTCGGCACGGTCAAGTCCGCCCGGGGCGAGTGGCGGCAGTCGGGCGGGGAGCCCGGCGAGGTCACGATGAAGCTCCGCGAGAAGCTGCTGGCGATCCAGACCGGCAAGGCCGAGGACGTCCACGGCTGGATGCACCAGCTCGGCAAGTAGCCGTCCGGCCGAGTCGAGCGGCTACTTGCTCGTCACGAGGGCTTCCGGGGCCGGTTCGGCCGCCCCGGGGGCCCTCTTCGGCGTCAGTACGGCGTACAGCGCGCCGCCCACCACGCCCGAGAGCACGAAGCTGCAGTCGATCCCGCCCGTCAGGGCGAGCAGCGGCCCCTCGTAGAGCGGCGTCGACACCGCGGCCAGGCCGACCGCCGCGCCGATCGCCCACGAGGCGGTGGCGCGCGGGTGCCAGCCGCCCGAGAACCAGTAGATCCCGCCGCGCGACCGGCGGTTGTGGACCTGGAGCGCCTCGGCGTCGTACAGGCCGCCGCACCGCGCGTGCCCGATCAGGGTGATGACCGCCCACGGGGTGCCGATCGCGGTGAGCAGCAGGACGAAGGAGGTCATCGCCGACTGGGCGTCCGAGGCGAAGTGGCCGAGGAAGACGAAGCCCGTGGCGACGGCCGCGACCACGAGCGTGGCGTGCGCGCGGGTGGCGCGGGGCAGGATCGCGTCGAGGTCGAGGCCCATCGAGTACAGCATCAGGCCCGCGTTGCCGACGGTTCCGGCGGTGGCTGCGAGGAGCAGCGGTACGAGGTACCAGCCGGGGGAGGCCTCGACGAGCGGTCCCGCGTAGTCGAGGGCCCCGCGCGCGGCGAGCGCCGTGTAGGTGCCGAAGAGCTGCGGGATCAGCAGGCCGACGAGGAGGCCCAGACAGGTGGCTCCCCAGACCTTCCTCGCGCTGTGGCGCTCGGGGGAGACGTACCGGGTGTAGTCGCCGAGCAGGGTGATGAAGGCGACCGGTCCGCTGAGGCCCGCGGCCACGGCGGAGAGCAGCCAGGTCGGCCAGAACGAGCCGAGCAGGTACGGGGTGTCGGCGACCGGGGCCGCCGAGAAGTCGCCGGCGTACGCGACGAGGCCGAGCGCGAGGAGCACGGTCATGCCGATCGCGAGGCCCTTGCTGAGCCGGAGCAGCAGCCCGTACCCGTACACCGCGGCGACGACCGTGCAGGCGGCGAGCAGCGCGTAGACGGCGGCGTGCGAGGCGCCGCCGGTGGGCAGGCCGATCAGGCGGTCGAGCGTGCCGACCATGACGTCCCCGCCGATCCACAGCGTCAGCGCCGTGTAGCCGAGGGAGAGCAGCAGGCCGACCACGGAGCCGACGAGCCGGCCGCGGACGCCGAAGAAGGCGCCGGAGGAGGTGGAGAGGTTGGTGGCGGTACGGAGCGACACGAGGGCGAGCGGGGCGGTGACGGCGACCCCGACGACGGTTCCGGCGACGACGGAGGTCGCCGACCCCCACAGCCCGAGGCCGAAGGAGACCGGCAGCCAGCCGAAGACGATCACCCCCAGGCAGAGGTTGGAACCGAGCAGGATCGCGATCAGGTCGCGGGGGCCGCTGGTGCGCTCGGCCTCGGGGATGGTGTCGACTCCGCGCTGTTCTCTCGGCATGGGTACTCCTTGGCGGGGGAGGAAGCAGGGGGAGATTTAGAGTGACGCTCAATGTGACTTACCGCCGGTCTCCGAGTCAATGTTTGGCATCGGGCTTTCCAGCATTTAGAGTGACGCTCAAAGGAGCGGGGGAGGGCCGGCGAGACCGTACGCCGGGCCTCCCCCGCCTTCCGCCAAGACCGAGGACCTCATCGATGACCGCGTACCGCATGCCCGCCGAGTGGATGCCGCACGAGCGCACCTGGATGGCCTGGCCCAGCCCCAACCCGACCTTCACCAACGAGGCCGAGCTCGCCGAGGCCCGCGAGGCCTGGGGTTCCGTGGCCCGCGCGGTCAGCCGCTTCGAGCCGGTGACCGTGGTCGTCGCCCCCGGCGACGCCGAGTCGGCCGCCGAGCTCCTCGGCCCCGGGATCGAGCTCGTCGAGCGGGACCTCGACGACGCCTGGATGCGGGACATCGGCCCGACCTTCGTCACCGACGGCACCGGACTGGCGGCCGTGGACTGGGTGTTCAACGGATGGGGCGCCCAGGACTGGGCCCGCTGGGAGCACGACTCGAAGATCGCCCGCCATGTCGCGGACGCCGCCGGGGTGCCCGTGCTCTCCTCGCCGCTCGTCAACGAGGGCGGCGCGATCCACGTCGACGGTGAGGGAACGGTTCTGCTGACCGACACCGTCCAGCTCGGCCCCGGGCGCAACCCCGAGTGGACCCGCGAGCAGGTCGAGGCCGAGATCCACGCCAAGCTCGGCACCACCAAGGCCATCTGGCTGCCGCACGGCCTCGCCGGCGACTACGGCACCTACGGCACCCAGGGCCACGTCGACATCGTCGCCGCCTTCGCCCGCCCCGGCACCGTCCTCGTCCACAGCCAGCAGGACCCGGCCCACCCCGACTACGAGCGCTCGCGCCTGTACGTGGAGCTCCTGCGCGGCCAGACGGACGCCCAGGGCCGCCCGCTGGAGGTCATCGAGGTCCCGGCGCCCACCGTCCTCAAGGACGAGGAGGGCGACTGGGTCGACTACTCCTACATCAACCACTACCTCTGCAACGACGGCGTGGTCCTCTGCGCCTTCGACGACCCGCACGACGAGCTGGCCGCCGAGATCTTCCGCCGCCTCTTCCCCGAGCGCGAGGTCGTCCTCGTCGACGCGCGGACGATCTTCGCGGGCGGCGGCGGCATCCACTGCATCACGCAGCAGCAGCCGCGCGTGTGACCGGCGCGACCGGGGCCCCGTCGTGCGGCGGGGCCCCGGCCGCCGTGCCCGGAGCGGGCCGTGGCGAGGCGCCGCGCGTGAAGTCCCCTCGCGCAACGTCCTGTAGAACGTACGAGTGAGTCAGAGCAGCAACCCGAGCCCCGCCCACCCCCGCCGCCGCAACCAGGCCGCCCCGCCCCGCGAGGACGTCCTCGCCGCGGCCATGGAGACCATCGCCGACCGCGGGCTCGACGGCCTCACCATGGCCGGGCTCGGCCGGCAGGTCGGCATGAGCAGCGGCCACCTCCTCTACTACTTCCGCACCAAGGACGAGCTGCTGCTGCAGACCCTGGAGTGGAGCGAGGGGCGGCTCGGCGCCGAGCGGAGCGCGCTGCTCTCCCGCCCCGGAACGGCGCGCGAGCGGCTCGACGGATACGTCGAGGTGTACGTGCCCGAGGGCCCGCGCGACCCGCACTGGACGCTCTGGCTGGAGGTGTGGAACCGCTCGCAGACCGCCGACGACGACGCCCGCGCCCGCCAGGCGGCCATCGAGATGGCCTGGCACCGGGACCTCGTCGCGATCCTCGCCGAGGGCGTCTCGCGCGGGGAGTTCCGGCCGGTCGACCCGGACCGGTTCGCCACCCGCACCCGGGCCCTGCTCGACGGCTTCAGCGTGCACGTGGCCGTGGGGATCCCCGGCACGGGCCGCGAGCAGGTCCTCGACCACGTACGCGAGTTCGTGGAGCAGGAACTGCTGCCCGTATCGTGAGACCGGTCGTCGCCCGCGGCCGTCCGTGTGTCAGACTTCCGGCGTGCTTGCTACCACGATGATTATCGGCAGCAGCGCGCCGGTCCGCAGTGGCCACTGACCCGCGGCACAACCCCCGCGGCGGTGGACACCGTGCCCCAGACCCGCGCGCAGACCTCTCGCACCCGCGAGGGGTTTTTTCGTTTTCCGGCCCCACCCGTGCCGGAGGCGGACCGCGCGTGAGAATGGGGGCAAGTGGATCCAGACCTTCCGGAGCCACATCCGACAGGAGCCATCACAGCCATGACCACGGAGAGCGGCGAAAGCCCGCGTCTCGACGACAGCTTCCACGTCTTCGACACCACCCTGCGCGACGGGGCGCAGCGTGAGGGGATCAACCTCACCGTCGCCGACAAGCTGACCATCGCGCGCCACCTCGACGAGTTCGGCGTCGGCTTCATCGAGGGCGGATGGCCCGGCGCCAACCCGCGTGACACCGAGTTCTTCGCCCGCGCCCGCGAGGAGATCACGTTCAGGAACGCGAAGCTCGTCGCCTTCGGCGCGACCCGCAGGGCCGGCGGCAAGGCCTCCGAGGACCCGCAGGTCAAGGCGCTGCTCGACGCGGGCACGGAGGTCGTCTGCCTCGTCGCCAAGTCCCACGACAAGCACGTCGAGCTCGCGCTGCGCACGACGCTCGACGAGAACCTGGAGATGGTCCGCGACACCGTCGCCTACCTGACCTCCCAGGGCCGCCGCGTCTTCGTCGACTGCGAGCACTTCTTCGACGGCTACAAGGGCAACCCGGCCTACGCCAAGGCCGTGGTCAGCGCCGCCCACGAGGCCGGCGCCGACGTCGTCGTCCTCTGCGACACCAACGGCGGCATGCTCCCCGCCCAGATCCAGGCCGTCGTCTCCACCGTCATCGCCGACACCGGCGCCCGGCTCGGCATCCACGCCCAGGACGACACCGGCTGCGCCGTCGCCAACACCCTCGCCGCCGTCGACGCGGGCGCCACCCACGTCCAGGGCACCGCCAACGGCTACGGCGAGCGGGTCGGCAACGCCAACATCTTCCCCGTCGTGGCGGCCCTGGAGCTCAAGTACGGCAAGAAGGTCCTCCCCGAGGGCGCCCTCGCCGAGATGACCCGCATCTCCCACGCCATCGCCGAGGTCGTCAACCTGACCCCGTCGACCCACCAGCCGTACGTCGGCGTCTCGGCCTTCGCGCACAAGGCCGGGCTGCACGCCTCCGCCATCAAGGTCGACCCCGACCTCTACCAGCACATCGACCCCCAGCTCGTCGGCAACACCATGCGGATGCTCGTCTCCGACATGGCCGGCCGCGCCTCCATCGAGCTCAAGGGCAAGGAGCTCGGCGTCGACCTGGGCGGCGACCGCGCGCTCGTCGGCCGCGTCGTCGAGCGGGTGAAGGAGCGCGAGCTCAAGGGCTACACGTACGAGGCCGCCGACGCCTCCTTCGAGCTGCTGCTCCGCGAGGAGGTCGAGGGCCGGGCCCGCCGGTACTTCCGTACGGAGTCCTGGCGCGCGATCGTCGAGGACCGCCCCGACGGCACCCACGCCAACGAGGCCACCGTGAAGCTCTGGGCCAAGGGCGAGCGGATCGTCGCGACCGCCGAGGGCAACGGCCCGGTCAACGCCCTCGACCTCGCGATGCGGGTGGCCCTGGAGCGGATCTACCCGCAGCTCGCCAAGTTCGAGCTGGTCGACTACAAGGTCCGCATCCTGGAGGGCCGCCACGGCACCGAGTCCACGACCCGGGTCCTGATCACCACCAGCGACGGCAACGCCGAGTGGTCGACGGTCGGCGTCGCCGAGAACGTCATCGCCGCCTCCTGGCAGGCCCTGGAGGACGCCTTCACGTACGGGCTGCTGCGGGTCGGGGTCGACCCCGCCGAGTAGCCGAGGACAGTGCCGAGCAGCCGAGGGCGGTCCCCTACGTTCCGATGTGCACCTATGTTCTGATGTGCACCTTTTCGGGTAGCGTCAGACCATGAGGACCAGGGCGCTCTCCGTATGGTCGGCCCTCGCCGGCCTGGCACTGATGCTGCTCCTGGCCCTGGCCCCCGCCGTGGGTGCCAGGGCCGGCGGAGTGCCCGACGCGGCCGCCGCCCTCAAGCAGGGGCCGGTGTACGTGGCCCCCGGCGCCGCCGACCAGCTGTCGAGCTCCGACGCGGCCGCCCTCGCCCAGAAGATCAAGGACGCGGACAAGCCGCTCTTCATCGCCGTCGTCCCGGCGACCGCCGACTTCCCGACCCGGGGCCTCCTCGCCAACCTGCGCGCCCAGACCGGTGTCGCCGGGCTGTACGCGGCCCGCCAGGGCGACCTCTTCGACGCGGACGCCGACCCCTCCGTGATGTCCCGGTCGGCCGTGGACAACATCGTCACCGCCGTGGACCGGCCCGGCGCCGACGCGGCCACCGAGCTCAACGCCCTCGTCGACCAGGCGCTCCCCGCCATGCGCGGCTCCGCCCCCGACTCATGGGGCGCGGTCGGCGAGGGCTCGGGAGTCCCCGTCGCCGGGCTCGTCACCGTCGGCGCGGTCGTCGTCGCGGGAGGCGCCGGACTCCTCGCCGTCTCCCGGCGCAAGCGCCTCCGCAAGGAGGCCGAGGAGCGGGCGGCACTCGACCGGCTCCGGGTCGTCGTCGACGAGGACATCACCGCCTTCGGCGAGGAGCTCGAACGGCTCGACTTCCACCCCGCCGAACCCGGCGCCGACGACGCCATGCGCGCCGACTACGAGCGAGCCCTCGACTCCTACGACCGGGCCAAGTCCCTCATGGGCTCCGCGCGCCACCCGCACGACGTCCGCCCGGTCACCCAGTCCCTGGAGGACGGCCGCCACTCCCTCGCCGTCCTCGCCGCCCGCCGCACCGGCGAACCGCTGCCCGAGCGCCGCGCCCCCTGCTTCTTCGACCCGCGCCACGGCCCCTCCGTCGACGACCGCGCCTGGACCCCCTCCGGCGGCGCGGGCACCAGCCGCCAGGTTCCGGTCTGCGCCGCCGACGCGGCCCGCATCGACGACGGCCTCGAACCCCTCTCCCGTACGGTCGACACCGACGCCGGCCGCCGCCCCTACTGGGAGGCGGGCCCCGCGTACGGACCCTGGGCCGGCGGCTACTTCGGCGGCGGGATCCTCCCCGGCCTCCTCATGGGCACCGTCCTCGGCGGCATGCTCTCCACCCCCGCGTACGCCTCCGAGTACGGCGGCGGGGACTTTGGCGGAGGCGACTTCGCGGGCGGCGACCCCGGCGGGGACTTCGGCTCGGGAGGCGACTTCGGCTCGGGCGGCGGATTCGGCGACTCCGGCGGCTTCGGGGGCGGCGACTTCGGCGGAGGCGGCGGTTTCGACGGCGGCGGAGGCTTCTGACACCCGGACCCGGGAGAACCGGGGAGAAGATCCGCGACTCCACGGCAACCCCCCTCAGGGCAAAGCCTTCACGGACATCAGCAGATGCCGGTGGCTCGGCTCGGGGGCGTCGGTGAGCAGCGCCCGCTGGCCGGGTCCGAGGAGGTGGAAACGGACCTCGGGGGCACCGGCCAGGGAGCCCAGCGCGTCCAGGAGATAGGCCGGGTTGAAGGCGACGGTCGTCGACTCCGCCCCCGTCAGCGTGGCCGGGAGGCGCTGAGAGGCGACGTCGTCCTCGTACCCCGCCTGGAGGTGCACCCCTGTGGGGGTGAAGGTCAGCTGGACCGGACTGTCGCCCTCCGTCACCACCGCGACCCGCTTCACGGCCTCGGCCAGCGGTGCCCGCTCGGTGATCGCGAGCGCGTGGTCGCCGAGGGCGAAGAGCTTGTCGTGGCGGGGGAGCCGCCCGTCGATCAGCCGTGTCGTGGTCCGCAGGCCGTCCCGCTCGAAGCCGATCGACCCGGAGTCCAGGGCGAGCCGGGCCGCCCCGGCGCCCGCGAGGGAGCGCGCGATCTCGGTGAGCCGCCGGGCCGGCACGACCACGTCGGCGGCCGGCCGGGACGCCCCGTCGTCCGGTGCCCACTCCAGCGTCCGGACCGCGTAGCGGTAGCGGTCGGTCGCCGCGAGCGTCATCGTCGCCCCGTCCAGCGCCAGCCGTATCCCGGTCAGCACCGGCAGCGCGTCGTCCCGTCCCGCCGCCACGGCCACCTGCGCCACCGCCGCCGCGAAGGCGTCCCCGTCCACCCGGCCCCGCACCTCCGGCAGCGCGGGCGGCGCCGGATAGTCGTCGAGCGGCAGCAGGGAGAGCCCGAAACGCGCGTCCCCCGAGGCCACCGCGAGACGGCTGCCCTCCACGGCCAGCTCCACCTCCGCGCGCGGCAGCACCTTGCAGATGTCGAGCAGCCGCCGACCGAGCACCAGGACCCGCCCCGGCGCCGAGACGTCGGCCGCCACCTCGACCTGTGCGGAGGCCTCGTGGTCGAGCCCGGAGACCCGCAGCCCACTGCCGGTCGCCTCCAGGAGCAGACCACCGAGCACGGGCATGGGGGAGCGGGCCGGGAGCACGCGCGCGGCCCAGGCGACGGCGTCGGTCAACGCACTGCTGTCGATGCGGATTTCCATGCCGCCGACGCTAGCGACCGCCACTGACAACGCCGTTGGCCGTCGCCCCCGACCGTCGCCCCGGCCGACGCCGAGCGCCCGCCTTCCGCTGCTGCGGAGGGCGGGCGCGCTCGTGGTGCCGGTGTGCGGGGCAGGCTCAGGCGGCGTTCTTGATGGCCGAGATGTCGAAGTTCAGCTTGACCTTGTCGCTGACCATGACGCCACCGGTCTCCAGGGCCGCGTTCCAGGTCAGGCCCCACGCGGAGCGCAGGATCTCGGTCGAGCCCTCGAAGCCGACGCGCTCGTTGCCGTAGACGTCCGTGGCGGAGCCGTTGAACTCCAGGTCGATGGAGAGCGGCTTCGTGACGTCCTTGATGGTCAGGTCGCCGGTGATGCGGTACTTGTCGCCGCCCAGCTGCTCGGCGCGGGTGGAGCGGAAGCTCATCAGCGGGAACTGCTCGGCGTCGAAGAAGTCGCCGCTGCGCAGGTGGTTGTCGCGGTCGCCGATGCCCGTGTCGACGGAGGCGATCCTGACGTCGATCGAGGCGGTGGAGGCGCCCGGGTTCGAGCCGTCCAGCTTCAGCGTGCCCTCGTGCTCGCCGAAGGTGCCGCGCACGTTGGTGACCATGGCGTGACGGACGGTGAAGCCGATGCTGCTGTGCGAGGGGTCGATGGTGTAGTCGCCGGTCAGGGCGGCCAGGGCGGGGTCGACCGGGAGGGTGGCGACGGCGACGGCGGACTCGGTGGTGTTCTTGCGGCTGAAGAGACCCATGACGAACAGCTCCTCGATCAGGACGTGGGGAGGGAGGGGGTGAAGGAGTTGTTTAACCTTCAACGAGAATGACTGTAGCGCGATTCAGTTCAACTTTCAACCTTCTGGTTCAGGGGGAGGTGAGGGGTGGCGCGGGAACAGGTCGAGGGGAATCGGTACGCCCTCTTCCGGACGCGCGTAGACCTGGTGCACCATCTCCCTGCGCGACGAGCACCACCTGCACCGCAGCCGTCCCACCCACACGGTCATCAGCAGGAGGAACCCCCGTGAAGCTCCGCTCCGTCCTCACCGCACTCGCCCTCGTCCTCGGCGCCCTCTTCGCCCCGGGCTTCGGCGCCCTCACCGCCGCCACCGACGCCCACGCCGTCACCAAGATCAGCCACGCCACCGCGACCTCGATGTTCCGCAGCTCGGGCATCACCTGGTCGTCCTCCGGCGGCTGCTCCGACCGCTACAACTCCACGTGCACGTCCTTCGAGCAGCTCAACCTCGCCACCGCCCAGGGCGCCCAGACCCTCAGGAGCGCCAGCGGCTGCGCCCTCAACATCACCGGCGGCACCGAGACCGGGCACGCGAGCGGCACGTACTCGCACTGGAACGGCTACAAGCTCGACTTCAGCAAGTACACCTGCCTCGGCAGCTACATCAAGAACACCTTCACCTACATCGGCCTGCGCGGCGACGGAGCCCCGCAGTGGCGGTCCGGCGCGGGCAACGTCTACGCCGACGAGGGCAACCACTGGGACGTGACCTTCTACAACTGCGGTGGCTGCTGAGCCACTTCACGCCGCTTGGACTAATCGGAAGGGGTTCTTGGACTGGCGGGCCCCCCGGCGCGCGATCTCGTTGACGGTACGGGCGGGGCGCGGCTGACTGGTCCGCATGTCCTTCCCCCTCCGCACATCCAGGCTCCGCACGGCCTGCGCCCTCGCGGCCGTCGCGGCGACCGCCCTCGCCCTCGCGGGCCCCGTCCAGGCGGCGGGCCCGCGAGCCGACGGAGCGGCCGCCGCACCGGCCGCGAGCGCGGCCGCCGCCATCGCCTCCGCCGAGCTCACCGTCGCCGTCGCCGAGGACTTCCCCCGCGTCCTCTCGTACACGGACAACGTCAGCGGCGCCCGTCTCCTCGGGAGTACGGCCCCGGTGACGCAGGTCGTGCTCAACGGCACCGCCTACGCCGTCGAGGCCGAGGCCGCTCCCGTCCTGACCGCGACCACCGCCACGTACACCCTGGCCTTCCCCGCCCTGCCCGGCGTCGAGATCGACGCGAGCCTCGCCGTCACCGGCCGGACCACCACCTTCCGGGTCACCGCCGTCCGCGACACCGAGGCCTTCCGCGTCGGCACCCTCGACATCCCCGGCCACGACCTCGTCTCCGTCGGCTCCTCCGACGCCGGAGCCGCCACCGCCTTCACCCGCCTCGACCCCGACTCCACCCGCACCGCCGACGTCTTCGCCCAGGTGAGCGCCGCCACCCCCACCGAGGCGGCCCCGGTCGGCGCGAGCTACGCGATCGTCAGCACCGGGCGCCTCGCCGCCGCCGTCGAGTCGAACTCCAGCTACGACAAGCCCTCCGGCGCCTCCGCCCGCGACGGCGCCCGCTTCTGGCACCAGGCGAGGGCCACCGGCACCGAGACCCGCGTCGGCGTCTGGTCCGGCCAGTGGACCTACCGGGGCGCCGGCGCCCCCGCGCCCGAGAGCGGCGAGAACCTCCCCTGGGCCAAGGTCGTCGTGACCCCCGACGCCAACGCCGACGGCGCCACCGACTGGCAGGACGGCGCCATCGCCTTCCGCAGGATCGGGATCAAGGCCCCCGGCAGCGAAGGGACCCCCGACCGGGTCGTCGCCCACATCCCCTTCAACTTCGCCTCGAACGCCACCCACCCGTTCCTGCGCACCCTCGACGACGTCAAGCGGATCTCGCTCTCCACCGACGGGCTCGGCCAGTTCGCCCTGCTCAAGGGGTACGGCTCCGAGGGCCACGACTCCGCCCACCCCGACTACGGCGGCAACTACAACAAGCGGGCCGGCGGCCTCGCCGACCTCAACACCCTCCTGCGGGAGGGGAAGAAGTGGGGCGCGGACTTCGGCGTCCACGTCAACGCCACCGAGTCGTACGCCGAGGCGAAGAACTTCAGCGAGACCCTCGTCGACAGGACCAGGCCCGGCTGGGACTGGCTGGGCCAGAGCTACTACATCGACCAGCGCAGGGACGTGAACAGCGGCGACCTCGCCCGCCGCTTCCAGCAGCTCCGCGACGAGACCGACCCCGGCCTCTCCACGCTCTACGTCGACGTCTACTACACGCACGGCTGGATCGCCGACAAGACGATCCAGGCGGTCCAGGCGCAGGGCTGGAACGTCGCCACCGAGTGGTCCGAGAAGTTCGAGCGCGCCTCGCTCTGGTCCCACTGGGCCAACGACCTCGACTACGGCGGCGCCACCAACAAGGGCCTCAACTCGAAGATCATCCGCTTCGTCCGCAACGGCGAGAAGGACGTGTGGAACAACCACCCGGTCCTCGGCCAGACCGCCCTCGTCGACTTCGAGGGCTGGACCGGCGAGAACGACTGGACCGCCTTCTCCGCCAACATCTGGCAGCGCAACCTGCCCGCCAAGTACCTCCAGCAGCAGGAGATCACCCGCTGGAACGGTGACGACATCACCTTCACCGGCGGCGTCCGCGGCACCGTCGAGAACGGCCGCCGCACCTTCTACGAGAACGGCCGCAAGGTCCTCGACGGCGACGCCTACCTGCTCCCGTGGGACGACGGCGCGAAGCTCTACCACTACAACAAGAGCGGCGGGAGGACGAGTTGGGCCGTCCCCGCCGGGAGCGGCACCTTCACCGTGTACAAGCTCACCGACAACGGCCGCGTCCGCGTGGGCACCGCCAGGCCCGTGAACGGCCGGGTCACCCTCGACGCCGTAGCCGGACAGCCGTACGTGCTCCACGCCACCGCGCCGGCCGCCGTCGACCCCCGGTGGGGCCAGGGCACCCCGGTCAAGGACCCCGGCTTCAACGACGCGAAGCTCACCGCCTGGACCAAGGCCGGCGCCGTCGCCCGCGACACCGACGACCGCGGCCGCAACAGCGCCCGGCTCACCGGCTCCGCCGCCGCCTCCGTACGCCAGCAGGTCACCGGCCTGACCCCGGGCGCCCGCTACACCGCCTCCGCGCTCGTCGAGGTCGAACCCGGCAAGGCGCGCCCGACCACGCTCTCCGCCGGCGGCCGGTCCGTCACCGTCCACCGGTCGGTCCTGGAGGACCGGGTCGCCGCCTCCGACTGGAGCGGCACCCACTTCCAGCGCGCCAAGGTCACCTTCACCGCCCCCGCCACCGGCGTCACCACGCTGAGGATCGAGGCCGCGGGCGGCTCCACCGCCGCCGTCCGCCTCGACGACGTCCGGATCGTCGCGAACTCCCCCGCGACCCGGCCGGACACGCTCGTGTACGAGGACTTCGAGGCCGTCGACCAGGGCTGGGGCCCCTTCCTCAAGGGCGACGCGGGCGGCACCACCGACCCGCGCACCCACATCGCACAGCTCCACGCCCCCTACACCCAGGCCGGCTGGAACGGGAAGGCGATCGACGACGTCATCGGCGGCGCCGAGACCCTCAAGTCCCACGACGAGAACAGCGGCCTCGTCTACCGCACCGCGCCCTGGACCGTCCCGATGGCCGACGGCCACCGCTACCGGATCGCGTACGACTACCAGTCCAGCGCGGCCGGCGCCTACGAGTGGGTCACCGGCTACGACCGGACCTCCGGCCGGGGCGACGCCCTGGAGACCCGCCGCACCCCGATCGGCGAGCGGCGGACCACCGGCCACTTCACCGAGACCGTCACCGCCGGCTGCGGCGACACCTGGGTCGGCCTGCGCAAGCGCGACGACGCCCCCGCCGGGGCCGACTTCGTCCTCGACGGCTTCACCGTCACCGACCTCGGCCCGGCCGCCGAGCGCGCCGCCTGCGGCACGCTCTCCGTCACCGCCCCCGAGACCCTGGAGCCCGGCCGCCCCAACGAGGTGACCGCCGCCTTCGGCAACGACGAGGCCGCCACCGTCTCCGGCGCCCGCGCCGAGCTCACCCTCCCCGAGGGCTGGACCGCCGAGCCCGCGGGTCCCGTCACCCTCGACGCGGTCGCGCCCGGCGCCACCGCCACCGCCACCTGGCGGGTCACGCCTCCGGCGGACGCGGCCCACCAGCCGTACACGCTCGGCGCGGGCGTCTCGTACACCGTCGACGGCACCGAGCGGAGGGTGACCGCCGCCCGGACCGTCCGCACCCTGCCCCCGCCGCCGAGCGCCGACAGCTGGGCGAGCGACCTCGACTGGACCTCCGCCACCAACGGCTGGGGCCCCGTCGAGCGCGACCTCTCCAACGGCGAGACCGGCACGGGCGACGGAACCCCGCTGCGCGTCGGGGGAGTGACGTACGCCAAGGGCCTCGGCACCCACGCCGCGTCCACCGTCCGCTACTACCTGGGCGGGAGGTGCGCCTCCTTCACCGCCGAGGTCGGGGTGGACGACGTCCAGACCACCCGCGGTACGGTGCGCTTCTCCGTCCGCGCCGACGGCGCCGAGAAGGCGGCCTCGCCGGTCCTCCGCGCCACCGACGGCGCCTGGGCGCTCACGGCGGACGTCACCGGAGCCTCCTACGTCGACCTGGTGGTCGACGACGGCGGGGACGGCGTCGGCAACGACCACGCGGACTGGGGCGGCGCCCGCTTCCACTGCGGGGGCTGAGCCCGGGCGCGTACAGGGGGAGCGGGCCCCCACCCCCTGGAAGCCCCCTCCTCCGGCACAGGTCTATGTCAGAACCCTACAAACACCAGGGGTTCCGGGCTGTCGACTCGTGCCGGAGGGGTGGGGGTTCTGTCCAGCCCCACCAGGAATCGACACGGGAGACTGTACGGAGTCGACGGCGGAGTTTTCTTGCTCGAGTTCGTAGGGTCGGTACATGACCGTTGTGGACCAGATCCCGAGCGAGCCCGCTGACGCCCGTGGCCGAGTGGCCGAGCTGCACGTCCTGCGCGAGCAGGCCCTCCGTGGCCCCAGCGAGCGCGCCACCGAGGCGCAGCACGCCAAGGGCAAGCTGACCGCTCGCGAGCGCATCGAGCTCCTGCTCGACGCCGGTTCCTTCAACGAGGTCGAGCAGCTCCGCCGCCACCGCGCCCAGGGCTTCGGCCTGGAGGCGAAGAAGCCCTACACCGACGGCGTCATCACCGGCTGGGGCACGGTCGAGGGCCGCACGGTCTTCGTCTACGCGCACGACTTCCGCATCTTCGGCGGCGCCCTGGGCGAGGCCCACGCCACCAAGATCCACAAGATCATGGACATGGCCATCGCGGCCGGTGCCCCGCTGGTCTCCCTGAACGACGGCGCCGGCGCCCGCATCCAGGAGGGCGTCTCCGCCCTCGCCGGCTACGGCGGCATCTTCCAGCGCAACACCCGGGCCTCGGGCGTCATCCCGCAGATCTCCGTGATGCTCGGCCCCTGCGCCGGCGGCGCGGCCTACAGCCCGGCCCTCACGGACTTCGTCTTCATGGTCCGCGAGACCTCGCAGATGTTCATCACCGGCCCGGACGTCGTCAAGGCGGTCACCGGCGAGGAGATCACGCAGAACGGCCTCGGCGGCGCCGACGTGCACGCCGAGACCTCCGGCGTCGCGCACTTCGCGTACGACGACGAGGAGACCTGCATCGCGGAGGTCCGCTACCTCCTGTCGATGCTCCCGCAGAACAACCGCGAGAACCCGCCGACCGTCGCCTCCGAGGACCCGGCGGACCGCCGCTCCGAGGTCCTCTTCGACCTGGTCCCGGCCGACGGCAACCGCCCGTACGACATGCACAAGGTCATCGAGGAGCTCGTCGACGACGGCGACTACCTGGAGATCCACGAGCGCTGGGCCCGCAACATCATCTGCGCCCTGGCCCGCCTCGACGGTCAAGTCGTCGGCATCGTCGCCAACCAGCCGCAGTCGCTCGCCGGCGTCCTCGACATCGAGGCCTCCGAGAAGGCCGCCCGCTTCGTACAGATGTGCGACGCCTTCAACATCCCGATCATCACCCTTCTGGACGTGCCCGGCTTCCTGCCCGGCGTCGACCAGGAGCACGGTGGAATCATCCGCCACGGCGCGAAGCTGCTGTACGCCTACTGCAACGCGACCGTGCCCCGGATCAGCCTGATCCTGCGCAAGGCCTACGGCGGCGCCTACATCGTCATGGACTCCCAGTCCATCGGCGCCGACCTGACGTACGCCTGGCCCACCAACGAAATCGCGGTCATGGGCGCCGAGGGCGCCGCCAACGTGATCTTCCGCAAGCAGATCGCCGAGGCCGAGGACCCCGAGGCCATGCGCGCCCGCATGGTCAAGGAGTACAAGGCCGAGCTGATGCACCCGTACTACGCGGCGGAGCGCGGCCTGGTCGACGACGTCATCGACCCCGCCGACACCCGCCAGGTGCTCATCCGGTCCCTCGCGATGCTCCGCACCAAGCACGCCGACCTGCCGTCCCGCAAGCACGGCAACCCGCCTCAGTAAGAGGAGCCACACACGTGTCCACCCCTGCCAACATCCTTCGCGTCGAGAAGGGTCACGCCGACCCCGAGGAGCTGGCCGCCATCACGGCGGTCCTGCTCGCCCGCGCCGCCTCCCAGCCCGCCGACGAGACCGCCCACGGCCGCTCCACGGCCGGCTGGCGCCGCCTCGAGCGCCAGTCGGGCTTCCGCCCCTCCCACTCCTGGCAGGGCTGACCCCGCCCACCGGCCGTACGCCGAAGGCCCCCGTTCCTTCCGAGGAGCGGGGGCCTTCGCGCGTGTGTACCGGTACCGACGTCCGTCGGGACTACCGCAGGCGGGCCATGAGGGCGTGCTCGACGAGGGTGATGAGCGCGCTCTTGGCGTCCGCGCGGTGGCGGGCGTCGGTGGTGATGATGGGGGTGTCGGG
>NZ_JBFADU010000037.1:0-52267 GCF_040641575.1 Streptomyces sp. NPDC020807 | reverse complement strand
GGAACGTTCCCTCCGGGCGCCCGCCCGGGTCCTGGCCCCTCCCTGTTACGGGAAGGTCAGCTTGAACTGGTTGATGTAACCGGTGTCGGCGCCGGCCTTGTCCTGGACGCGGAGCTTCCAGGCACCGTTGGCGACCTCGGAGGAGGCGTTCACGGTGAAGGTCTGCTGGATGTTGTCGGCGCTGCCGCCGGAGCGGTTGCTCAGGCTGTAGACCGAACCGTCCGGGGCGACGAGGTCGACCACGAGGTCACCGCGGTAGGTGTGGACGATGTCCACGCCGACGGCGAGGTTGGACGGGGCGTTGCCGGTGCGGCCGGTGACGTTGATCGTCGAGGTGACCGCGGCTCCGGGGGAGTCCGGGATGGCGACGTCCGTGTCGTTGGTGAAGACCGTGCCGGTGGGCGGCTCGGTGCCGCCGGGGCGGGTGCCGACGTTGACGCCGGCCCAGGCGTGCTCGACGGCGAGGGCCTCGACGCTGCCGACGCCGTACAGCGCCTTGGCGACCTCGACCGTGCCGGTGCGGGCGCCGGCGTAGTTGGTGGACGAGGTGAACTTGGTGGTGAGCGCCTTGAACCAGATCAGCGAGGCCTTGTCACGGCCGATGCCGGTGACGGGCAGGCCGTCCGAGGTCGGGGAGTCGTAGTTGACGCCGTTGACCGTCTTGGCGCCGCTGCCCTCGGAGAGCAGGTAGTACCAGTGGTTCGCCGGGCCCGAGGAGTAGTGGACGTCGATGGAGCCGATGCCCGAGTACCAGGCGTCCTTGGACGAGCCGTCCTTGCTCGGCTTGTCCATGTAGCGCAGCGGGGTGCCGTTGCCGCGGATGTCGATCTTCTCGCCGACGAGGTAGTCGCCCGGGTCGGACGGGTTGTTGCCGTAGAACTCGACGGCCGCCGCGAAGATGTCCGAGGTGGCCTCGTTGAGGCCGCCGGACTCGCCGCTGTAGACGAGCTTCGCGGTGACGGACGTGAGGCCGTGGGTCATCTCGTGCGCGGCCACGTCGATGGAGGTGAGCGGCTTGGTGTTGTTCGCGCCGTCGCCGTACGTCATGCAGAAGCAGGAGTCCTGCCAGAAGGCGTTGACGTACGCGTTGCCGTAGTGGACGCGGCTGTACGCGCCGACGCCGTCACCGCGCAGGCCGTTGCGGCCCTGGACGTTCTTGTAGTAGTCCCAGGTGAGGGCGGCGCCGTAGTGCGCGTCGGCGCCCGCCGTCTCCAGGTTCTGCGGGGTGCCGTTGCCCCAGACGTCGGTGCTGTTGGTGAACAGCGTGCCGGTGCCGGACGTGCCCCGGTTGAGGTTGTACGTCTTGTGGTTGCCGCGGCCGGTGTCGGTCAGGGTGTACGAGGGCGCGGTGCCCAGCGTGACCTGGCCGCTGTACATGGTGTTGCCCGTGCCGGTGTGCACGGCCTGCCACTCGTACAGCTTCTTGCCGGTCCTGGCGTCGGTGACGACGTGCAGCTCGTTCGGGGTCCCGTCGTGCTGGAGGCCGCCGACGACGGTCTCGTACGCGAGGACGGGGGCCTTGTCCGAGCCCATCCAGACGACCTTGCGCGGGGCGCGCTCGGCGTCCGTGGCCTTCGAGCCCTCCGCCGAGGCCCGGCCGACGGCCTGCTTCTCGGCGGCGGCCGGGGTGACGGTGGCCGCGAGGTCGACGTTCTTCAGCTCCGCGCGGGAGGACTTGGTGACCGCCTTCGCGACCCCGGCCTTCGTCTCCTCGACGACGAGGTCGCCGCCGAGGACGGGCAGGCCGGCGTAGGTGCGCTCGTAGCGCGTGTGGGTCGTGCCGTCGCGGTCCTGCACGACGTCACGGACGACCAGCTTCTCCTGGACGCCGAGCCCGAGGGTCTTGGCCGTGGCCGCCTTGTCGGCGTCGGCGGCCTTGATGAGCGCGGTGCGCTGGGCCGGGCTGAGGTCGGCGGGGAGCTTGCCGGGGTTCGCCCCGGCACCGGCCTGGGCCTGGGGGGCGACGGGCCATCCGTCGTCCGCCTGTGCGGCGCCGGTCTGGACGGACACGGCGAGCATGGCGGCGGCGGCGATCAGGGCGCCGGTCGCGGTGGCGCGACGGCTGGGCGTGGATCTCACGCAGACTCCTTTTGCGAGGGGGGTACCGACGGGGCGTGGGTGAGCCGGGCCGGGCGGTGCAAGGAGAGCTGTGGAGCACGTACGGGTGAAGCGGTGGACTCGTGTGCGGTAAATCGATGCGAAGAGCCGGGGAGAGAGTGACAGGACTGTCGGGTACCTGTCAGGACCGCGTCGACAAGTTGGCCGGAACTCGTCCGCTGCCTGTACGTGGGTGTTCGTTAACCGGACGTTTCGTTGATCATGGGGCAGATGTCCCCTGGGCTTCCGTGGAGCCCGTGATCCCGGCGCGGGACGGGCCGCGGAGTGCTACCGCCGGTACGGGTGCGGGCCGCGCGATCCGGGCGGGGGAGACCCGCCCGGATCACGACGCCGCATGGCGTGAATCATTCGCTTCGCCGGGGGCCGTCAGCCCACCAGGCTGTCCCGCCAGGCCTGGTGGAGACTCGCGTAGTGCCCCTCGCCGGCCGTCAGGGACCGCGGGGTGCCGTCCTCGACGACGCGGCCCGCCTCCATCACCAGGACGCGGTCCGCCACCTCGACCGTCGACAGGCGGTGGGCGATCACCACCGCCGTGCGGCCCGCGAGGACCGTGTCCATCGCGCGCTGGACCGCGCGCTCGCCCGGCACGTCGAGGGAGCTCGTCGCCTCGTCGAGGATGAGGACCGCCGGGTCGGCGAGGAGCGCGCGGGCGAAGGCCACCAACTGCCGCTGACCTGCCGAGATCCGGCCGCCCCGCTTGCGTACGTCGGTGTCGTAGCCGTCCGGGAGGCCCTCGATGAACTCGTGGGCGCCGATCGCCTTCGCCGCTGCCTCGATCTCGGCGCGGGTCGCGTCCGGGCGGCCGATCGCGATGTTCTCCGCGACCGTGCCCGAGAAGAGGAACGCCTCCTGCGTCACCATGACGACACCCCTGCGCAGCTCCGGCGTCGCCAGCTCGCGCAGGTCCACGCCGTCCAGCAGGATCCGGCCCTCCGTCGGGTCGTAGAACCGGGCCAGGAGCTTCGCGAGCGTCGACTTGCCCGCGCCCGTCGCGCCCACGACCGCCACCGTCTGGCCCGCCGGGATCGTCAGGCCGAAGGTGGGCAGGACCTCGCCGCCCGTCCGGTACGCGAAGCGGACCCCCTCGAAGACGACCTCCCGGCCCGGCGTGCCCGTGCGTTCCGGCAGCTCCCGGGGCGCGGCCGCCTCCGGGACGCCCGGCTCCTGCGCGAGCAGGCCGGCGATCTTGGCGAGGGACGCGGCGGCCGACTCGTACGAGTTCAGGAACATGCCGAGCCGGTCGATCGGGTCGTAGAGCCGCCGCAGGTAGAGCACGGCCGCCGCCAGGACGCCCAGGTCGAGCGTGCCGCCCGCGACCCGGTACGCGCCCCACAGGACCATGCCGGCCACCGCCGTGTTCGACACCAGGCGCGAGCCGACGACGAAGCGGGCCATCTCCAGCAGCGCGTCGCCGTTGCTGCGCTCGTGCCGGTGGTTGAGCGCGGCGAACTCGGCGTCGTTCGTCTCCTCGCGGCGGAACGCCCGGACCGGCCGGATGCCGTTCATCGTCTCCGCGAACTTCACGATCACGCCCGCGATGGCCGTGGACCGCACCCCGTACACCGTGCCCGCGCGCCGCCGGTAGAGCCGTACGAGCAGGTAGAGGGGGACGAAGGAGGCGACCGCGACCGCGCCGATGCCGAGGTCGAGCCAGAGCAGGACCAGGCAGATCGAGACGAAGGACAGCAGGACGCCGATCAGCTCCTGGAGGCCCTCGGAGAGCAGTTCGCGCAGCGACTCGACGTCCGTGGTCGAGCGCGAGATCAGCCGGCCCGAGGTGTACCGCTCGTGGAAGTCGACGCTCAGCGTCTGCGCGTGGCGGAAGATGCGGCCCCGCAGGTCGAGCAGGACGTCCTGGTTGACCCGGGCCGCCACCCGCACGAAGGCGTACTGGAGGAGGCCCGCGAGCCCCGCGCAGAGGAGGTAGCCGACCGCCACCGCCACCACGGGGCCGTGGTCCCCGGCCCGGAAGGCCGGGACGGCCCGGTCGATCGCGTACGCCACGATCAGCGGACCCGCCTGGACCGCCGCCTCCTTCACCAGGAGGACCAGCGCCGTCGCCGTCACCCGCAGCCGGTGGGTCGCGAGCAGCGAGCGCAGCAGCGCGCCCGTCGCGCCGGGCGGCGCGGGCAGGTCGTCCTGGTCGAAGGGGTCGGGGGGAGCGGGCGCCTCCGACGGAGCCCCGTCCCGCTTCTCGTCCACCGTGGTGTCGGTGCTCACTTCGCGGCCCCCTCGGCCCTGTCGTCCGTGCCCGACATCAGCCAGGCGTACTCCTCGCTGCTCCGCAGCAGCTCCTGGTGCGTGCCCACCGCCGCGATACGGCCCCGGGAGAGCAGCGCGACCCGGTCGGCGAGCATCACCGTCGACGGGCGGTGCGCCACGACCAGCGCGGTCGTCTCCCGCAGGACCTCCCGCAGGGCCGCCTCGACCCGTGCCTCCGTGTGCACGTCGAGCGCCGACAGCGGGTCGTCGAGGATCAGGAAGCGGGGCCTGCCGACCACCGCGCGGGCCAGCGCGAGCCGCTGCCGCTGGCCGCCGGAGAGGCTCAGGCCCTGCTCGCCGACCTGCGTCGCCGCGCCCTCGGGCAGCCGGTCGACGAAGCCGTCCGCCTGCGCGACCCCGAGGGCGCGCCGCAGCTCCGGCTCGCCGGCCGTCCCGCCCGCCCCCATCAGGACGTTCTCGCCGACGCTCGCGGAGAAGAGCGTCGGCTCCTCGAAGGCCATCGAGACGAGGGAGCGGAGCCGCCCGCGCTCCATCCCGGCGATGTCCTCGCCGTCCAGGAGGATCCGTCCGCCGGTCGCCTCGTGCAGGCGCGGGACGAGCGCGGTGAGCGTCGTCTTGCCCGATCCGGTGCCGCCGACCAGGGCGAGCGTCTCGCCGGGGCGGATGTGGAGGTCGACGCCGTCGAGGACGGGCGGGGCGTCGGCGGGCGCGTCCGGGTAGCGGAAGACGACGTTCTCGAACCGCACGCCGTCCGAGGCGGCGACGGCCCCTTCCGCGTGTACGGCGGTCTCCGGCTCCTCCTCCGCGTCCATCACCTCGAAGTACCGCTCCGTCGCCGTCGCCGCCTCCTGGCTCATCGCCAGGAGGAAGCCGATCGACTCCACAGGCCAGCGCAGCGCGAGCGCCGTCGACAGGAACGCGACGAGCGTGCCCGCCGACAGGTCCCCGTCCGCCACCTGGACGGTCCCGAGGACGAGCGCCGCCCCGATCGCCAGCTCGGGGACGACCGTGATGACCCCCCAGATCATGGCGAGCAGCCGGGCCTTGGTGAGCTCGGTGCCGCGCAGCGTCTCCGCGAGCACGCGGAAGGCCCGCGCCTGGCTGCGGTGCCGGCCGAAGCCCTTGACGATCCGGATGCCGAGGACGCTCTCCTCGACGACCGTCGTCAGGTCGCCGACCTGGTCCTGCGCGCGCCGCGCCACGGCCCCGTACCGCCCCTCGAAGAGCGAGCAGACGATCACCAGGGGCACGACGGGGGTGAGCAGGACGAGCCCGAGGGACCAGTCCTGGGCGAGCAGCAGCACGCAACCGGCGAGGATCGTCACCCCGTTGACCAGGAGGAAGGTCAGCGGGAAGGCCAGGAACATCCGGACCAGCATGAGGTCGGTCGTGCCGCGCGAGAGCAGCTGCCCCGAGGCCCACCGGTCGTGGAAGGCGATCGGCAGCCGCTGGAGCCGCCCGTACAGGTCGGCCCGCATCCGCGCCTCGACCCCGGCGAGCGGCCGCGCGACCAGCCACCGCCGGTACCCGAAGAGCAGCGCCTCGGCGATGCCGAGCAGGAACAGGTAGAGCGCCCCCAGCCACACCCCGCCCGGGTCGCGGTCCGCGACGGGCCCGTCGACCATCCACTTCAGGACGAGCGGGATGACGAGCGACAGGCAGGAGGCGACGATCGCGACGAAGGCGGCCGTGAACAGCCTCACCCGCACGGGCCGGACATAGGGCCACAAACGGAGCAACACCCGGACCGCGGAACGGTCATGGGGTGCCGCGGGCGGCGCGGACTTCTCTGGGGGCAAGGATTTCTCGGGCATCGACCCGACCTTACGACCCGCCGCTGACACGTCTCATCCGGTTTTCGGACGACCACAGTCCGCCGGAGCCCGTCTCCCTCCCGCGCCGCTCAGCTCCACTCCCGCCTCACCCCCGCACCCGCAGCAGCACCGTCGACCGTGCCCCCACCCGGATCACCTCCCCGCCCCGGTGGACCGTCCCCGGGGCCTCCTCCTGGTCCTCGCGGGCCGTGTCCACGAGGAGCTCGTACGACTCGGCCCACGGCGGTCCCGGCAGGGGGAAGTCCAGGGGGTGCGGGCCCGCGTGGAGGACGGCGAGGAAGCTGTCGTCCGTGATCCGCTCCCCGCGCTCGTCGCGGCCCGGGATGTCCCGGCCCGAGAGGTAGAGGCCGAGCGTCGCCGTCGGCGCGTACCAGTCCCCGTCCGTCATCTCCTCGCCGTCCGCGCCGAACCACGCCAGGTCCCGCAGCCCGTCCGCCCGCTGTGGCCGGCCCGAGAAGAACGCCCGGCGGCGCAGCACCGGGTGGCCGCCCCGGAGGGCGAGCAGGCGCCGGGTCAGGGCGAGGAGCTGGGCCCGTCCCGGGTCGTCGGGGAGCGACCAGTCGAGCCAGCCGACCTCGTTGTCCTGGCAGTACGCGTTGTTGTTGCCGCCCTGCGTGCGGCCCATCTCGTCGCCCGCGACGAGCATGGGGACGCCGGTCGACAGGAGCAGCGTGGTGAGGAGGTTGCGGAGCTGGCGCCGCCGCAGCGCCTGGATGTCCGGGTCGTCGGTCTCGCCCTCCGTCCCGCAGTTCCACGACCGGTTGTCGTGGGTGCCGTCGCGGTTGCCCTCGCCGTTCGCCTCGTTGTGCTTCCGCTCGTACGTGACGAGGTCGCGCAGGGTGAAGCCGTCGTGCGCGGTGACGAAGTTGACGGAGGCGTACGGCCGCCGCCCGCCCCAGGCGTAGAGGTCGCTGGAGCCGGAGAGCCGGTAGCCGAGGTCCCGCACGTCGGGCAGCGCGCCGCGCCAGAAGTCCCGCACGGCGTCCCGGTAGCGGTCGTTCCACTCGGTCCACAGCGGCGGGAACGCGCCGACCTGGTAGCCGCCGTTGCCGACGTCCCAGGGCTCGGCGATGAGCTTGACCCGGCGGAGCACCGGGTCCTGGGCGATGACGGCGAGGAAGGGGGAGAGCATGTCGACGTCGTGCATGGAGCGGGCCAGCGCCGCCGCCAGGTCGAAGCGGAAGCCGTCCACGCCCATCTCGGTCACCCAGTAGCGGAGGGAGTCGGTGATGAGCCGGAGCACCTGCGGCTGCACGACGTGCAGCGTGTTGCCGCAGCCGGTGTAGTCGGCGTACCGCCGGGCGTCGGACTGGAGCCGGTAGTAGCCGCGGTTGTCGACGCCCTTGAGGGAGAGCGTCGGCCCGAGCTCGCCCGCCTCCGCCGTGTGGTTGTAGACGACGTCGAGGATCACCTCGATCCCGGCCGCGTGCAGCGCCCGCACCATCCGCTTGAACTCGCCGACCTGCTGTCCCGCCGTCCCCGTCGCCGCGTACCCGGCGTGCGGGGCGAAGTAGCCGATCGAGTTGTACCCCCAGTGGTTGCGCAGTCCGCGCCGCAGCAGGTGGTCCTCGTGCGCGAACTGGTGGACCGGCAGCAGCTCGACCGCCGTCACCCCCAGCCGCACGAGGTGCTCGATCGCCGCCGGGTGCGCGAGCCCCGCGTACGTCCCCCGCAGCCGCTCCGGGATCCCCGGGTGGAGCCGCGTGAAGCCCTTCACGTGGAGCTCGTAGATGACCGAGTCCTGCCAGGGCGTCTTCGGTCTGCGGTCGTCCGACCAGTCGTCGTCGTCCTGGACGACGACCCCCTTCGGGACGTGCGGCGCCGAGTCCCGGTCGTCGCGGACGGTGTCGGCGACGTGCTGCTGCGGCCAGTCCCGCACGTGCCCGTACGTCTCCGGGGGCAGCGCCGCGAAGTCCCCGTCGACGGCCCGCGCGTACGGGTCGAGGAGGAGCTTCGCCGGGTTCCAGCGGGCGCCCGTCCACGGGTCCCACCGGCCGTGCACCCGGTAGCCGTACCGCTGCCCCGGCCCGATCCCGGGCACGAAGCCGTGCCAGATCTCGTGCGTCAGCTCGGTCAGCGGCAGCCGCACCTCCGTCCCGTCCTCGGCGAACAGGCACAGTTCGACCGCCTCCGCGCCCCCCGCCCACAACGCGAAGTTCGTCCCCGCCACCCCGCCGGGCCCGACCCGGCAGCGTGCCCCGAGGGGCGTCGGCGCCCCCGGCCACACCGCAGGGGGGCGCCGCGTCTCCTCCGCGGCACGCCCCCGTACCGCCTCCTGCTCGGCTGCGCTCGACACCGTCCGGCCTCCCGCGGCTCATGGGGCCCGCACGCCGGGGAGCGGCGGCGTCCCGGCCGCCGCTCCCGCGCGTCGCGCATTCCCGTCGTCGTCCTCCCTGTTCTGCCCGCACGGCCGTGCTCCCAACATGGCCCGCACGTACGTTTCCCCTGGAGGGGGGCTGTCGTTGGGCCGGGAGTGAATCGCGTATGGAAGCGGGCGGCGTACGCCCTGGCGGTGGCGGGCCTGTCGACGGGACTGATGACGGGCCTCGCGGGATGCACGGGAACCGACGGCGGAGGGGGCCTCGGCCTGCCCGCGCCGGGAAAGGCGAGGGCCCCCGGTGACGTCATCAGGATCAGCCCCGAGGACGGCCGGCGGGGCGTGCCGGGCGAAGGGCCCGTGGAGGTACGGGTGGACAGCGGGCGCCTCGAAAGGGTGACGGTCGTGCAGGTCGAGGACGCCCAGCGGACCCGGGTCGAGGGCGAGATCTCCGCCGACGGGCTGAGCTGGCGGCCCCGCGCGGGCACCCGGCTCGCGCTCGCCGCCAAGTACAGCGTGGACGCCGTCGCCCTCGACGGCCACGGCCGCCGCTCCGCCCGGCACACCACCTTCACCACCGTCGTCCCGGAGAGCCGCTTCATCGGCTACTTCAAGCCGGAGAACCGTTCCACTGTCGGCACCGGGATGATCGTCTCCTTCTCCTTCAACCGGCCGATCGAGAACCGCGCCGAGGTCGAACGGGCCATCAGGATCACTTCCGAGCCGCCCGTCGAGGTCGTCGGCCACTGGTTCGGCAAGGAGCGGCTCGACTTCCGCCCCGCCGCGTACTGGAAGGCCGGCACCCGCGTCACCGTCGACCTCGCCCTCCGCGACGTCGAGGGCGCGCCCGGCGTCTACGGCATCCAGCGCAAGAAGGTCGGTTTCACCGTCGGCCGTTCCCAGGTCTCCCTGGTCGACGCGGCCGCCCACACCATGGAGGTCCGCAGGGACGGCGAGCTCCTCGCCACCGTGCCCGTCACCGCGGGGGCGCCGAAGACCACCACGTACAACGGGAAGATGGTCGTCACCGAGCTGTACGACGTGACGCGGATGGACGGCCGTACCGTCGGCTTCGGCGGCGAGTACGACATCAAGGACGTCCCGCACGCCATGCGGCTCACCGAGTCCGGGACCTTCCTGCACGGCAACTACTGGGCGTCCCCCGGCACCTTCGGTTCGGCCAACGTCAGCCACGGCTGCGTGGGCCTGCGCGACGAGAAGGGCGGCAGTGCCGACTCGCCGGCCGGCTGGTTCTTCGACCGGACGCTCGTCGGGGACGTGGTCGAGGTGGTCAACTCGAAGGACAAAAAGGTCGCTCCCGACAATGGGCTCGGGGGATGGAACCTCGACTGGGTCCACTGGAAGGCGGGTTCGGCACTGAACTGACCCCGTCGCACCCCGCTCGTGCGCAACCCCCGCCACCAGGCCGACTCCGGCCCCCGCCCATACGATGATCGGGACGGAACGGTGACATTCGCGTGGATCTTTCGTGTCCTCCGGTGTGATTACCTGTCGCCGTGCGCGCGAGCGGATGCGCACGGGGGTGGGGCCGTGGCGTTGCCAGGCCGTGCGAGGGGAGACGACCACAGTGAACGGGCAGCCGATATCGGGGGCATCGGTAGGGGCGACGACGCGACGGCGACGGAGCGGGAGCGTCCGCCTGTCGGCGCTGGCCACGGGGGCGCTGCTCCTCGCGCTCACCGCCTGCGGCGGCGGTGGCGGCACGGGCGCGGACGGCGGCGACGCGGGCCGGAACCCGGCGGCGCAGGGCTCGGGCAAGCCCGAGAACGCGGCCTCCCAGGCCGTCGTGACGATCCTTCCGAAGGACGGCGCCGACTCGGTCGCCACCAGCGGCGCCCTCAAGGTCACGGCCCAGCAGGGCAAGCTGACCACGGTCACGGTCGCCGACTCCAAGGGCACCGCGGTCGAGGGGCAGATCGCCGCCGACGGCGCCAGCTGGACGCCCACCGCGCACCTCTCCGCGGGGACCCAGTACAAGGTCCACGCCGTCGCGAAGGACGCCGAGGGCCGCGAGTCGGCGAAGGACACCACCTTCACCACGCTGGTCCCGCAGAACACCTTCATCGGCCACTACACGCCGGAGGACGGCTCGACCGTCGGCGTCGGCATGCCGGTCTCCATCAACTTCACCCGCGGCATCACCGACCCCGAGGCCGTCGAGAAGGCCATCAAGGTCACGGCCGAGCCGGCCGTCGAGATCGAGGGCCACTGGTTCGGCAACGACCGCCTCGACTTCCGCCCCGAGGAGTACTGGGCCGCGGGCACCAAGGTCACCGTGCAGCTGAACCTCGACGGCGTCGAGGGCCGCCCCGGTGTCTACGGCAAGCAGAAGAAGACCATCAGCTTCACCATCGGCCGCCGTCAGGTCTCCACCGTCGACGCGAGCGCCAAGACGATGAAGGTCGAGCGCGACGGCAAGATCATCAAGACGCTGCCGATCACCGCGGGCGCCCCGTCCACGACGACGTACAACGGCCAGATGGTCATCAGCGAGAAGTACAAGGTGACCCGCATGAACGGGGCCACGGTCGGCTTCGGCGGCGAGTACGACATCAAGGACGTCCCGCACGCCATGCGCCTGTCCACCTCGGGCACCTTCGTGCACGGCAACTACTGGGCCCCGAAGAGCACGTTCGGCTCGCAGAACGTCAGCCACGGCTGCGTCGGCCTCTCCGACGTGCGCGGCGCGGGCGACCCGTCGACCCCGTCGGCCTGGTTCTTCGACCGCTCGATCATCGGCGACGTCGTCGTCGTGAAGAACTCCAAGGACAAGCAGATCCGCCCGGACAACGGCCTCAACGGCTGGAACATGGACTGGTCGGAGTGGGTCGCGTGACCCGCCGCTGACGAAGGGGCCCGGTGCTGTGAGCAACAGCACCGGGCCCTCCGTCGTTAACGGCCACTAACCTTTCCCCCATGACTGTGAACCTCGAAGTCGCCGACGGCGTCGGCACGATCCGCCTCGACCGCCCTCCGATGAACGCCCTCGACATCGCCGTCCAGGACCGGCTGCGCGAGCTGGCCCAGGAGGCGACCGACCGCGACGACGTGCGGGCCGTGATCCTCTACGGCGGCGAGAAGGTGTTCGCGGCCGGCGCGGACATCAAGGAGATGCAGCGCATGGACCACGTGGCCATGGTCAAGCGCTCGCGCGCCCTCCAGGACTCCTTCACCGCCATCGCCCGCATCCCCAAGCCCGTCGTCGCCGCCGTCACCGGCTACGCGCTCGGCGGCGGCTGCGAGCTCGCGCTCTGCGCCGACTACCGGATCGCCGCCGACAACGCGAAGCTCGGCCAGCCGGAGATCCTCCTCGGCCTGATCCCGGGCGCCGGAGGCACCCAGCGGCTCTCCCGCCTCATCGGCCCCTCCCGGGCCAAGGACCTCATCTTCACCGGCCGGATGGTCAAGGCGGACGAGGCCCTCGCCCTCGGCCTCGTCGACCGGGTCGTCCCCGCCGCCGAGGTGTACGAGCAGGCGCACGCCTGGGCCGCGAAGCTGGCCCAGGGCCCCGCGGTCGCCCTGCGCGCCGCGAAGGAGGCCGTCGACCAGGGTCTCGAGGCCGACATCGACACCGGTCTCGCCATCGAACGCACCTGGTTCGCCGGGCTGTTCGCCACCGAGGACCGTGAGACCGGCATGCGCAGCTTCGTCGAGGAGGGCCCGGGCAAGGCGAAGTTCGCCTGAGCCTCCTCCCCAGGAGACCCAGGGGTCGCCCAGGGGGCCGATTCCGGCGGAACGGCCCCCGCGGGAGGCTCCGTGCGGCCATGATGGGGGCATGGCGGGCCTGGAGAGCAGGGAACAACCATGGCCGCGGGGCAGCGCGGCCGCCGCGC
This sequence comes from Streptomyces sp. NPDC020807, assembly GCF_040641575.1. NCBI lineage: Bacteria > Bacillati > Actinomycetota > Actinomycetes > Kitasatosporales > Streptomycetaceae > Streptomyces > Streptomyces sp. NPDC020807. The sequence goes on along the minus strand of NZ_JBFADU010000037.1, from coordinate 39,920 downwards.
GGTGGGGACCGGTCGCGGAAGGCGAACAGGGCGCCGACATACTGGAGTTGTTCGGCAACCCGGCCGAGCGCGAGGTCCGGCTCGTCTCCGAGCCCGGCAAGGCGTGGGTGGCCAGGCGGCTCACCCAGGCGGTGGTCCTCTGGCAGTGGGGGCTCGGACCGCAGGTCGCGGAGCACGCGGTCCTGCTCGTCTCGGAGCTCGTGGGGAACGCGGTCCGGCACACCGGTGCCCGCTCCTTCACGCTGCGGCTGCACCGGCGGCGCGGCTGGATGCGGGCCGAGGTCGGCGACCCCTCGCGCGGGCTGCCCTGTCTGATGCCGGTGGCCGACATGGACGAGAGCGGCCGCGGTCTGCTCCTCGTCGAGAAGCTCTCCGACCGCTGGGGCGTGGACCTCGGGCCGTTCGGCAAGGTCACCTGGTTCGAGATGCGGGTGGTCGACCGGGTCTGAGCCGGCGGTCCCGGACGCACGAAAGCCCCCGTCCGCCGTGGTGGGGCGCCTGGGGGCTCTCGTGAAAAGCGCCGTGGACGGGGGGGTGTATCCACGGCGCCGCTTGTCGACCTGGCCCGGGTCAATGGGGGTCGTGTCTCCGACTATGGCATGCGGACCACCCCGCCGCCAAACGTCCCTACTGGGACAGAATCGGACATATAGGCGGAGATCTTCTATGAATCATTGGTGACATGTGGCACGGACCTTGCAAACTGTGAATGACTATGCGGTTCATTGATTGTTTCCCGGGCTCGTCCGCATGCTGGACGTCCCGATCCGCTCGACAAACGTCCTGAATCGGCCTAATCGTCACGATTCGGCAGACATCATCTTTTACTGGTCGGGTGAAGCCGATCGACCGCCGCGGCGCCCTCCGGGCCGGCGCGGCCCTCGCAAGCGCGGGGCTCCTCACCGGAACCACCGCCTGCGGCACGGCCCCGCGCCCGGCGCCCGCCCCCCGACCGGCGCGCCCCGCCGCCGCGCCCGCCCCCGCGCCCCGCCGGTTCCCCGGCCACCCGGCCGAGATCACCCACGGCCCCCGCGACCGGCCCCGGGTCGCGCTCACCTTCCACGGCCAGGGCGACCCGGCCCTGGCCCGTACCCTCCTCGCCCAGGCGGAGAAGGCCGGCGCCCGCGTCACCGTCCTCGCCGTCGGCAGCTGGCTCGACGCCCACCCCGCCATGGCCCGGCGCATCCTCGACGGCGGACACGACCTCGGCAACCACACCCAGCACCACACCGACGTCAACGCCCTCGGCGAGGCGGAGGCCCACGCGGAGATCGAGGCCTGCGCCGCCCGCCTCCGCCGCCTCACCGGCTCCGTCGGCACCTGGTTCAGGCCCTCGCGCACCCAGCACGCGACCCCCGCCGTCCTGCGCGCCGCCCAGCGCGCCGGATACCCGCACACGCTCTCGTACGACGTCGACTCCCTCGACTTCACCTCGCCCGGCGCCACCGCGATCCTCGGCAACGTCAACGGCTCCCTGCGACCCGGCTCGGTCGTCAGCCTCCACTTCGGCTACCCGGAGACCGCCGCCGCGCTCCCCCTCCTCCTCGCCGACCTCGACCGCCGCGGCCTGCGCGCGGTCACCACCACGGAGCTGCTGACCTGATGGCACACCTCACGAAGCGCGGCGGCCTCCTGCTCGCCGCGGCCCTCCTCGCCGGAACCGCCCTCGCCGGCTGCGGCGGCGGCCACCGGACCGAGAACGGCGCCACCGGCGTGAAGAAGGCCGCCGCCCCCGCCGTCCCCGAACCGGCCGCCGCGCCCGCCGGACTCCCCGGCATGCCGCCCCTGCTCGACCCCGACGACGTCTACGCCGCGGACCGGCCGAACAAGCTCTCCCCGGTGGTGCGGAACTTCCCCTCCCGGGTCTACGTCCCCAACACCAACTCCAACACGGTCTCCGTCATCGACCCCGCCACCTACAAGGTGGTCGAGACGATCCCGGTCGGCGTCCAGCCCCAGCACGTCGTCCCCTCCTGGGACATGAAGACGCTCTGGGTCAACAACAACCGGGGCCACACCCTCACCCCCATCGACCCCGCCACCGGCGTCGCCGGGAAGCCGGTCGAGGTCCACGACCCGTACAACCTCTACTTCACGCCGAACGGCAAGTACGCCGTCGTCATGGCCTCGCTCGACCGCGAACTCGTCTTCCGCGACCCCCACACCATGGAGCGGAAGAAGACCGTCCCCGTCAGCTGCTACGGCGTCAACCACGCAGACTTCTCCGCCGACGGCCGCTACTTCGTCGTCTCCTGCGAGTTCTCCGGCGAACTCCTCAAGGTCGACACCGAGAAGATGGAGGTGATCGGCCAGCAGAAACTGCCCTTCCAGGGCGCCATGCCGCAGGACGTGAAGATCTCCCCGGACGGCAAGACCTTCTACGTCGCGGACATGATGGCCCACGGCATGTGGGTCCTCGACGGCGAGAGGTTCACCACCCCGACCCTGCTCCCCACCGGCAAGGGCTGCCACGGCCTCTACATCAGCCGCGACTCCCGCGAGATGTACGTCCCCAACCGCGGCGAGGGATCGGTCTCCGTCTTCGACTTCGCGAAGAACAAGCTCACCAAGAAGTGGTGGCTCCCCGACGGCGGCTCCCCGGACATGGGCGGGGTCTCCGCCGACGGCAAGGTCCTCTGGCTGTCCGGGCGCTACGACTCCGAGGTGTACGCGATCGACACCGCGACCGGCGCGCAGCTGGCCCGCATCCCCGTCGGCGGAGGCCCGCACGGCCTCGCGGTCTACCCGCAGCCCGGCCGGTACTCGCTCGGCCACACGGGCATCTTCCGGTAGGGCCTGTCCGGCGGACCGGGGCCGGCGTCGGACAGGCCCTGGCGGGCGTCTCCGTCAGTGCGCCACCAGCAGCGCCTCCGAGGCCACCGGGCGGTACCCCGCCGCCTGGAAGGTCCGCACGCTGCGCGCGTTCCCCGGCGACTGCTGAGCCCACACCACGTCCCCCGGGGTGAGGTGGCGGGCCGCCGTCGCCAGGGCGCGGCCCAGGCCCCGGTGGCGCACCTCCTCGTCGACCTCGATCGCCGCCTCCCAGCGGCCGGCCACGCCCCGCCCCAGGATCAGGACGCCGCCGTCGGCCGCCCACACCCGGACGTCGTCGCGGAACTTCAGCGCCCGCTCGACCCGGGGGTGCGAGGGGTCGTCGATCTCGCGGAGCTCCAGCGGGGGAGGGCCGGGCAGGGCGTCGGCCACCGTCAGCAGGTCGATCGTGTTCATGCGCAGGCCCGTGCGGGTCATCAGGGCGACGAGGAAGCCGGGGTTCATGCTCGCCGCGAGCGGGTCGCTCGACGTGGCGGCGAGCTCCGCCCGTACCCACTCCGGGTCGGCGTCCGTGAAGACCACCGAGTGGGCGGTGAAGGCGAGCACCCCCGCGTCACGTGGGTTCGGCGGGGGAACGACCGTCGTCGACCCGTCCGGGGGAGGGAAGTCCCCGCTCGCCGCCGCCGCCAGGATCCGTGCCACTTCGCTGTTCATACCACCCATCATCCGGCAGGGTGCGGCCCGCTAATCTTTCCCCCGTCAAGGAAGCACCAAGAAGGGGCGGAAGCAGTGGCGAACATCGACGAGGCGCGCGCGGCGTTCAACCAGTTCGACGTGGACGGCGACGGATTCATCACCGCGGCGGAGTACAAGAGCCTCATGGCGAAGCACGGCGACTTCAACGTCACCGAGACGGTCGCCGAGGTGCTCATCAAGCAGCGCGACGACAACGGCGACGGCGTCCTGTCCTGGGACGAGTTCTGGGGCCACTACAGCAAGGCCTGACCCGAACGGTCCAGTCCCACGAGCCCGGGCGGGCGGCCTCACACTGAGTTGCCGCGCGACCCGGGCTCGGTGACGATCGAGCGGTGACGCTTCCCGGACCTTTCGGTACCCCGAGCCGTCTGACAGCGGTGGTCGCCGTCATCGTCGCCGCCGCCGCCGTCCTCGCCGTCGTCCTGCTGGGTGCGGGCATCGCCCAGACGGGGACGGGGGAGCTCCGGATACCCGCAGCCGGCACCACCGCGCTGCTGCGTTTTCTCGTCCTCGCCGGCCTCGCCGTCCAGGTGGGCGAACTCGCCGGAGGCCGAATAGCCGGCGCGGGCCCGCGACCCCGCGCGTTCTCCGTCCCGGCCGCCCTGCTCGCCGCGGGCGCCTCCGCCGGACTCCTGATCCTCCTCGCCGCCGTCAGCGGCCTGAGCCTCCCGGTCGTCTACGGACTGCGCGAGGGGCGCCTGCTCCTCGTCACGGCCAACGCCTTCCTCCTCGCGGCCCTGTGCGCGGCCTCCCGCCGCCCGGCCCTCGCCGTGGCCCCGCTCGCCGTCGCGGTCCTCTCCGAGGCCCTGCGCGCCCACCCCGAACCCACCACCCCGGCCATCGGCACGGCCCTGACCGTCGTCCACCTCACCGGCGCCTCGCTCTGGTGCGGAACACTCCTGTACGTGCTGAGGACCATGCGGCTGAGGCGCGGGGGCCGGGAGGTCCTGGCCCGCTACGCCCGCATGGCCGCCGTCGTGTACGCGGCACTCGCCGTCACCGGCACCGTCTCCACTCTCCGGCGCCTCCCCCTGGACGCCGTCCTCACCTCGGCGTACGGCAGGGTCCTCCTGGTGAAGCTCCTCCTCTTCGGCGGCGTCAGCCTCCTGGCCCTCGCGGCCCGCACCCGCATGCTCGCGGGCGGCGACGCGGAGTCCCCGGCCCGCGTGGAGGTGGCCTGCCTCGGCGTGATCACGGCCGTGTCGGCCCTGCTGACGGTGGTGCCGGACCCGCACTGGCTCACGCCCTGAACCGAGGAACGCGCGGTCACTCCGGCCGGCCGAAGCGGCGGCCGGCCCACAGGAGGGTCAGGGCGCCGACGGCGAGGAGGAGGCCGGCCTCCAGGGCGAGCGGGGGCTGGTGCCCCGCCCAGGAGAGGCCGCCGCCCGACGCCTGGTCCGGGGCGCGCAGCGCGATGCAGCGGCGGAGCAGGTCCACCCCGTAGGCGAGCGGGTTCACCGCGGCCAGGGCGCGGCACCAGCCCGGCAGCGACTCCAGCGGGAAGAACGCGCCTGACAGGAAGAGCAGCGGCATCATCAGCAGGCTGAGCAGGGTGTGGAAGAGCTCCGGGCCGCGCAGCGTCACCGCCAGCGCCAGGGTCACGCTGGTGAGCGCGAACGAGGCGAGCAGCACGGCGCCGAGGAGCAGCAGCAGGAGCACCGGGTCGTACGGCAGGCCGACGGCTCCGGCCAGGCAGAGCAGGACGGCGCCCTGCACCGCCGCGACGAGCGTCCCGCCGAGGCAGCTGCCCACGAGCAGGGTGGAACGGCCGACGGGGGCCATCAGGAGCTCGCGGAGATAGCCGCTCTGCCGGTCGGTGATCAGCCGGATGCCCACCATGACGGCCGGGGTCTGCACCGTCATCATCAGCATCCCGGGGAAGAGGTACGTCCGGTAGTCCGTGCCCAGCGAGGCCGCGGGGACGAGGGCGGCGAGCCCCCCGCCGAGGGCGAAGAGGTAGAGCACGGGCTGCAGCAGGATCAGCGCGGTGGAGGAGCGCTGGGCGGCCAGGCGCAGCAGGTCGCGGTGGACCAGGGCCCCGGCCGCCCGCAGCTCGCGTCGCAGCCGGGGCACCCGCCCCCGCTCCGCGGCCTCGGGCGCCCGGACGGCGAGGGTGGTCATCGGGCGGCTCCCATGCTGCGGCCGGTGTGGTGGAAGAAGACGTCGTCGAGCGAGGGCGGGGTGGCGGAGGCGGCGTGCACGGCGATGCCGTGCGCCTCCAGGGCGGCGCACAGCCGCGGGATCCAGGCGCTGCCGTCCGGCACCCGCAGCCAGGTCCCCTCGCCGTCCACGGTGACCGTCCGGTCCGGCGGGGCGGCCGCGGCGACGACCTTCCGGGCCCGCCCGTCGTCGCTGGTGCGCAGCACCACCCGGTCGTCGCCGATCGCGGCCTTCAGCTCGTACGGCGTGCCCTCGGCGACCAGCCGGCCCCCGTCGATGATCCCGATCCGGTCGCAGTGCTCCGCCTCCTCCAGGTAGTGGGTGGTGACGAAGAGGGTGCTGCCGTCCCGCTCGCGCAGGGCCCGCAGATGGTCCCAGATCCCGGCCCGCGCGTGCGGGTCGAGCCCGGTCGTCGGCTCGTCCAGGAACAGCACGCTCGGGGAGTGCAGCAACTGGCGGGCGATCTCCAGGCGGCGCCGCGTCCCGCCCGACAGGGCGCGTACGGGGAACCGGCGCCGGTCGGTGAGACCCGCGGGTCCGAGCACCTCGGCGGTGCGCTCGCGCACCTCGCGGCGGGGCATGCCGTACAGGCGGGCGTGGACGCGCAGGTTCTGCTCGACGGTCAGGTCGGGGTCGAGGGCGCCGTGCTGGAAGAGGATGCCGACCCGGCGGCGCACGTCGTGGGGGTGCGCGGAGACGTCGAAGCCGGCCACGGAGGCGTGACCGGAGGTGGGGCGGGCGAGCGCGCACAGCAGCGCGATGGTCGTGGACTTCCCGGCGCCGTTCGGGCCGAGGAAGCCGTAGCTCTCGCCCCGGCGCACGTCGAGGTCGAGGCCGCGGACCGCGTCGACGGCGGTGCCGTCGGGGCCCGGGTAGCTCTTCACGAGGCCGCGCGTCCTGATCGCGTGCCCGGAGTCGTACGGCTGCTCCTGCTCCTGCATCGGTCCCGCCCTCCGTCGCCCTGCTCGCCGGCCCGGATCCCGCACCGGCCGGCGGCTGCCTCCGAGGCAACCACCGGCCGGGGGGTTCATGGCCGCTACGCGCAGCTGATGCCGATACAGACGGTGTTGAGGAGCGTCAGCAGGCCGACGCACGCGCACGTTCCGCTGAACGAGTCGCCGTCGACGCCGACCGGGTCGGTCTCCGGAAGGGCGTGCAGGTGGGCCAGCAGCTCAAGGTCCTGGTTCTCCATGACAATCTCCTTCACTCACTGACGTGGCGACGGGGGACCCCGCCGCTCAAACCGGCCGCTGGACCATCCAGTGCCGGGGCTCTGTGTGGCGCACCCGCAGGAGGAACGCCAGGATTCCCGCCGAACCGTCGCTCCAGCTCGTCGAGACGTCCCCGTACTCGTTGGGGAAGACGACGTGGCTGCCGCGCCGGGACGCTTCGGAGACGACGAGGCGGGCCAGCTGCCCGGCGCGCGCCCGGTGGGCGGGATCGCCGGTCGCCTCCGCCATGTCGAGGAGGAAGTCGCCGTTGCCCGCCAGCCCGTGGCACTGGGTGATCGGCGCCCTGGAGGCCCGCTCCACGACGGCCCGGGCGGCGCCGACGGCGAGCGCCCGGAAGCGGTCGTCGCCGGTCGCCCGCCACAGCCGGACGAGGAACGAACCGATGCCGGCCGAGCCGTGGCACCAGTACGGCGCCGTCGGCACGTCATCGGCCTGGGCGGGCCACTGGGCCGCGTCGCCGACGGTCACCGCCTGCGCGGCCAGGAGCTCGCCCGCCTCCAGGGCGAGCCGCAGGTGCTCGGGGTTCTTGGTGATGTCGGCGGCCTCCAGGAGGAAGCAGCCGATGCCGGCGGTGCCGTGGGCGAAGCCCAGGTAGCGCTTCCCGGCCTCCTCGGAGACGGCCTCCGCGGGCACCGGCCAGCTCGTCCCGGACGTCTCGCGCCGGGCCGCGGCGGCCAGCCGGTCGGCGGCGTCGGCGACCCGCTCGGCGAAGCGGGGGTCGCCGGTCCGGTGCCAGAAGTGGGCGGCGGCCAGTCCGCCGCCGGCCGCACCGTGGGTGACGTCGTGGCTGGGCGTCGACTCCTGGGGCGCGAGGGCGAGCGCCAGGGCGTGGTCGACGAGCGCCCGGTCGCCGACGGCGCGCCCCGCGTCGTACAGCGCCCAGGCCGTGCCGCGTCCGCCGAAGTGCAGTCCGGGCCGGGTGGACCGGGTGTCGGTGCGCGCGGCGATCCAGTGACCGGCCTCGGCGATGCGCCCGGGGAGCCGGGGGTCGCCGGTGACCTCGAAGAAGCGGGTGAGGGCGGACAGGACTCCGGCCGCGCCCTGCTGCACGATGCAGGCGTCGGTCTCCCCGGCCTTGACGGAGACGGGCCAGAGGCGCCGGTCGTCCTCGGGCGTCATGGAGTCGAGGAGGTGGTCGACGATCCCGGCGACGGCGGAGTCGATGCCGTCGGCGTCGACGGCGGGGGTACGGGTTCCACCGGTGCGGCTGCCGAGCAGGGCCTCCCTCGCGCGGGACGGGTCCCATCGGGCGGCGGGATCGTCCTTCATCAGCCCGAGGATCATCGTGACCAGGCCGTCCGGCAGGTCCAGCGGCTCGGCGCAGGCGGCCAGCCAGGCGGCGAGCCGGTCCTCGGCCGCCCGGTCGGCCGGCTTCTCCTCCAGGAGGGACGGGACCTTCCCGACGAGGACGAAGCACAGGGTCGCGCCGAGGCTGTAGTAGTCGCCGGTCGGGGAGACGGGCGCGTCCACCAGGCGCTCGGGGGGACTGAAGCCGGGCGTGCCGACGCGGGTCGGGAGGGCCTCGTCCTCGGCGAGGACGGCGAGTTCCAGGTCGATGAGGCGCAGCGCGCCGTCGGGGCGGACCATCACGTTGGCCGGGGTGAAGTCGCGGAGCACGCAGCCCCGGGCGTGGGCGGCCTCGACGAGGTCGACGAGGCGCCCGGCCTGGACGAGGGCGTCGGCGCGGTACCGCTCGGCGCCCACGTCGCGGAAGCGCTCGGCGGCCCAGTTCCGCAGCGGGACCCCCGGCACCTCCTCCTGGGCGAGGAAGAGGTGGCCGCCGTGCTCGAACAGGGCGAGCGGCTCGGGCGCGAGCCCGGTGCCCCGGAGCTTCTCCAGGGTGCGGGCCTCGGTGCGCAGCCAGTCGCGGACGTCGTTGCCGTCGGCGTCGGCCTCGACGTGGGGGCGGGTCTCCTTGATCACCACCGGCGCGCCGGTGGTGACGTCGGTGCCCCGGTAGACGCCGCCCTTGTTGGTGTGGCGGATGGCCTCCCGTACGGAGAACCGCCCGCCGAGCAGGACGGGCCCGGGCTTCTTCACCTCGGCGGGCACGGCGGACTCGGGGAAGGGGCTGACGGCCCACGCGGGGGGCGTGTACGAGCCGGTGCGCCTGTCCTCCACCGGGTTGCCGTCGGGGTCCTCGAAGTACCAGATCATCAGCCCGTCGGCCGAGAGCCGCTGCCGCCCGACGAAGGCGCCGTACCGGTAGTGCACGAGGCTGCCGGGGGCGTACGGCCGGTCGGAGAGGATGCGCGGCCCGGTGAGCCCGGCCGTCGCCGCGTGGAGGGCCCCGGCGATCCGGGCGGCGTCGGCGTCGGAGGCCGGATAGACGGTGAGGAACTTGCCCGAGCTGCCGCGAGGGGTGGCCCGGGTGTTGAGGGCGCCGACCTGTTCCAGCGAGCGGGCGAACTTGAAGGCGGACCCGTCCGGGAGGAGCACCTCGAGGCACTTGAGGAGCACCGCCGGCGCGGACGCGGAGGTCGCCGACACGTGCAGCTTCCAGCCCTGCCGGGGCCCGGCCCCGGAGCGCGGCGCGACCCGGCACCAGCTCTCGTTCGACTCGGTCGCCCAGCGCTCGGCCGTGCCCGTGACGCGCAGGGCGCCGCGGAGCAGGGTCTCCAGCTCGGACTCGGTGACGTGGGTGGTCATGCCCATCCCTCTCAACGGGGTGAAACCGCTGAGGGGGAGCGTGCCCCGGCCCGATTGTCACATCAACGGGGTACCCGTCTGATTCACCTGATCCGGCGAGCGCACGCCCTTCCCGTGCCACCTTGCGGTGCGACCGCGCAGAAACGGTGTGCGACCGCTCACAAGGGGGCGCATTCCGTGAACACGCCGAAGGCCCTGACCAGCACCGAAGACGACGGCGCTGCTCAGGGCCTTCACAAGACCCGCGTGGGGACTACGTCAGCACTCGATGATGTTCACCGCGAGACCGCCGCGCGCGGTCTCCTTGTACTTGACGCTCATGTCGGCGCCCGTCTCCTTCATGGTCTTGATGACCTTGTCCAGGGAGACCAGGTGGCTGCCGTCGCCGCGCATCGCCATCTTCGCGGCCGTGACGGCCTTGACCGCCGCCATGCCGTTGCGCTCGATGCAGGGGATCTGGACCAGGCCGCCGACCGGGTCGCAGGTCAGGCCGAGGTTGTGCTCCATGCCGATCTCGGCCGCGTTCTCGACCTGCTCCGGGGTGCCGCCGAGGACCTCGGCGAGGGCGCCGGCCGCCATCGAGCAGGCGGAGCCGACCTCGCCCTGGCAGCCGACCTCGGCGCCGGAGATCGAGGCGTTCTCCTTGAAGAGCATGCCGACGGCGCCGGCCGCGAGCATGAAGCGGACGATGCCGTCCTCGTCGGCGCCGGGGACGAAGTTCATGTAGTAGTGCAGGACCGCGGGGATGATGCCGGCCGCGCCGTTCGTCGGGGCGGTGACCACCCGGCCGCCCGCGGCGTTCTCCTCGTTCACGGCCATCGCGTAGAGGGTGATCCACTCCATCGCGAGCGCCGCCGGGTCGCCCTCGGAGCGCAGCTTGCGGGCCGTGTTCGCGGCGCGGCGGCGGACCTTCAGGCCGCCGGGCAGGATGCCCTCGCGGGACATGCCGCGCGAGACGCAGGCCTGCATGACGCGCCAGATCTCCAGGAGGCCGGCGCGGATCTCGTCCTCGGTGCGCCAGGCCTTCTCGTTCTCCAGCATCAGGGAGGAGATCGACAGGCCGGTCTCCTTCGTCAGGCGGAGCAGCTCGTCGCCGGTGCGGAAGGGGTACGTGAGGGCCGTGTCGTCCGGGATGATCGGGTTCTCGCCGGCCACCGCGTCCTCGTCGACGACGAAGCCGCCGCCGACCGAGTAGTAGGTCTTCTCCAGGACGAGCGCGCCCTCGGCGTCGTACGCGAAGACCGTCATGCCGTTGGCGTGGTAGGGCAGCGCCTTGCGGCGGTGCAGGATCAGGTCGTCGTCGAAGGAGAACGGGATCTCGTGCATCCCGAGCAGGTTGATCCGGCCCGAGGACTTGATCCGCTCGAACTCCTCGTCGGCGGTCTCCACGTCGACCGTGCGGGGGGAGTTGCCCTCCAGGCCGAGGAGGACGGCCTTGGGGGTGCCGTGGCCGTGGCCGGTCGCGCCGAGGGAGCCGTACAGCTCCGCCCGTATGGCCGCCGTGTGGGCGAGCAGGCCTTCGTTCTTGAGCCGGCGGGCGAACATCCGGGCCGCTCGCATGGGGCCCACCGTGTGGGAGCTCGACGGACCGATGCCGATCGAGAACAGGTCGAAGACCGAGATGGCCACGGGAGGACTCCTTGTGGGGCTAGACGCCGTTGTCTGCCGGGGTGGTGCAGAAGACGCGTGGAAAAGACATGAGCAGGGGCACCGCGCTCACTGCCCAGTGTGCGCGGTGCCCCGGAGCTTCGTACCAATAAAGGCGTACGAAAATACTACAGACCGGGGTACAGCGGGTGCTTCTCGGCGAGCGCCGTCACCCGGGCCTTGAGGGACTCGGCCTTCGCCTCGTCGAAGCCGGGCTTCAGGGTCTCCGCGATGACGTCGGCGACCTCGGCGAAGTCCTCGGCCTGGAAACCGCGGGTCGCGAGCGCCGGCGTACCGATGCGCAGGCCCGAGGTGACCATCGGCGGGCGCGGGTCGTTCGGAACGGCGTTCCGGTTGACCGTGATGCCGACCTCGTGGAGGCGGTCCTCCGCCTGCTGGCCGTCGAGCTCGGAGTTCCGCAGGTCGACGAGGACCAGGTGCACGTCCGTGCCGCCGGAGAGGACCGAGACACCGTGGGCGGTGACGTCGTCCTGGACCAGGCGCTCGGCCAGGGCGCGGGCGCCGTCCAGGGTGCGCTGCTGGCGCTCCTTGAACTCCTCCGAGGCCGCGACCTTGAAGGAGACGGCCTTGGCCGCGATCACGTGCTCCAGCGGGCCGCCCTGGAAACCGGGGAAGACCGAGGAGTTCAGCTTCTTCGCGAACTCCTTCTTCGCGAGGATGATGCCGCCGCGCGGGCCGCCGAGCGTCTTGTGCGTGGTGGAGGTCACCACGTCCGCGTACTCGACCGGGTTCGGGTGCAGACCCGCCGCGACCAGGCCGGCGAAGTGGGCCATGTCGACCCACAGGTACGCCTCGACCTCGTCGGCGATCCGGCGGAACTCCGCGAAGTCCAGCTGGCGCGGGTAGGCGGACCAGCCCGCGATGATGACCTTCGGGCGGTGCTCCTTGGCGAGGCGCTCGACCTCGGCCATGTCGACCAGGCCGGCCTCGTCCACGTGGTAGGCGACCACGTCGAACTGCTTGCCCGAGAAGTTCAGGCGCATGCCGTGGGTCAGGTGACCGCCGTGCGCCAGGTCGAGACCCAGGATCGTGTCGCCCGGCTGGGCGATCGCGAAGAGGGCGGCCTGGTTCGCGGAGGCGCCGGAGTGCGGCTGGACGTTGGCGTACTCGGCGCCGAACAGGTCCTTGATCCGGTCGATCGCGATCTGCTCGGCCACGTCGACGTGCTCGCAGCCGCCGTAGTAGCGGCGGCCCGGGTAGCCCTCGGCGTACTTGTTGGTGAGGACGGAGCCCTGGGCCTCCATGACCGCGACCGGAGCGAAGTTCTCCGAGGCGATCATCTCGAGGGTGGACTGCTGGCGGCGGAGCTCGGCGTCGACCGCGGCGGCGACGTCGGGGTCCAGCTCGTGGAGAGGAGTGTTCAGAAGCGACATGAATCGATCCCTAAGGGGTCTCGGGCCCGGTCTCAGTTCCCGGCGAACGCGGTGTACTCGTCGGCGGAGAGCAGCTCGTCCGGCTCACCGGTGACGCGCACCTTGAACAGCCAGCCACCCGCGAACGGAGCCGTGTTCACCAGCGACGGGTCGTCCACGACGTCCTGGTTGGCCGCGACGACCTCGCCCGTGACGGGGGAGTACAGGTCGCTGACGGACTTGGTGGACTCCAGCTCGCCACAGGTCTCGCCCGCGGTGACGGTGTCGCCGACCTCGGGGAGCTGGGCGTAGACGACGTCACCGAGCGCGTTGGCCGCGAACTCCGTGATGCCGACCGTCGCGACGCCGTCCTCGGCGGCCGACAGCCACTCGTGCTCCTTGGTGTAGCGCAGCTCGTTGGGGTTGCTCATGACCTGATTCTCCTGGATTGAAAGGGTGCGGATGAACGCTGGTCTCGCGGGGTGAGACCGGGAAGGGTGACGACTACGTCACGTGCTTCTGGCGCTTACGTCACTTCTGGCGCTTGTAGAACGGCAGCGCGACGACCTCGTAGGGCTCGTGGGTGCCGCGGATGTCCACACCTACACCCTCGGTGCCGGGCGCGGCGTGCGCCGCGTCCACGTACGCGATGGCGATCGGCTTGCCGAGCGTCGGGGACGGGGCGCCGGAGGTCACCTCGCCGATCACGACGCCGTCCTTCACGACGGAGAAACCGGCGCGCGGGACGCGGCGGCCCTCGGCGATCAGGCCGACGAGCTTGCGCGGCGGGGCGGTCTCGGCGCGCTCGGCGGCCTTCTCCAGGGCCTCGCGGCCGACGAAGCGGCCCTCGTTCGTCGTCTTCTCGAACTTCACGACGCGGCCGAGGCCGGCGTCGAAGGGGGTGAGCTCGGTGGTCAGCTCGTGGCCGTACAGCGGCATGCCCGCCTCCAGGCGGAGCGTGTCGCGGCAGGACAGGCCGCAGGGGATCAGGCCGACCGGGGCGCCCGCCTCGGTCAGGGCCTTCCAGACGCCCTCGGCGTGCTCGGGCTTGAGGAAGAGCTCGAAGCCGTCCTCGCCGGTGTAGCCGGTACGGGCGATCAGGGCGGGGACGCCGGCGACCGTGCCGGGCAGGCCGGCGTAGTACTTCAGGCCGTCCAGGTCGGCGTCGGTGAGCTGCTTCAGGATGCCGGGGGACTCGGGGCCCTGGACGGCGATCAGGGCGTACGCGTCGCGGTCGTCGCGGACCTCGGCGTCGAAGCCCTCGGAGCGGGCGACCAGCGCGTCCAGGACGATCTGGGCGTTGGAGGCGTTGGCGACCACCATGTACTCGGTCTCGCCGAGGCGGTAGACGATCAGGTCGTCGAGGATGCCGCCGTCCTCCTGGCAGATCATCGTGTAGCGGGCGCGGCCGACGCCCACCGTCGAGATGTTGCCGACGAGGGCGTGGTCGAGGAGCTCCACGGCCTGCGGGCCCGTGACGGTGATCTCGCCCATGTGGGAGAGGTCGAACAGACCGGCCTTGGTGCGGACGGCGTTGTGCTCGTCGCGCTCGCTGGCGTACCGCAGCGGCATGTCCCAGCCCGCGAAGTCGGTCATGGTCGCGCCCAGCGAACGATGCAAGGCATCGAGGGCGGTCAGACGGGGGGCAGTGCTCATGGGGTGGCTCCCGGGTCCCAAGGGCGTGATCGGTGACGAAACACATGACGGGCGAGGACGTCCTCCCCATCTGTCATGGAACCTGAGAGGTTCACCGAAGGCATCTCGTGACCGAGACGTTCGGCTTGCACCTTGGGTGGGGACACGGCAGGGTGTCCCGCTTTTCAGATCTGCCTCATCCACGCGGTACGGGGCCTGAGAGATTCAAGGGAGGGTCTTGCTCCTTCGGCGTCCGGGCACCTGAGACGGTCCGGAACTCTCCCGCGCGGATTCGAGCGGCCGGTATGCGGTTGTGTGCGGCGACTGTGCGCGCCTGGCGCGGACATCATTGCACGCGTGCTCCGCGCGGCACATCACTTGTATCTCATTACCGCCTCTTTACACTTCGTGGGCAAGGGTCTTGTCAGGCCCGGCAGGGGGAGCAGCGATGAGGATCCAGGACACCGGCGCGTACGCACGACAAGGCGGCGCCTGCGCGTCGGGGACCGCCATACCGGACCAGCGTGCCCGCGCCGGGACCGCGAGCGGAGCCCGCCGCGGGACCCGCCGCAGGGCCCGCGTCCTGCGGGACCTGCGCGAGCGCGGCGGCCGCGGACCCCGCGCCCTCACCTTCCAGGAGGGCGACCTCGTGGTCGTCTCCGGCCTCCCCGGCAGCGGCAAGTCCACCCTGATGCGGCGGGCCGCCGACGGCCGGGGCGTCGACTCCCAGGACGCCCGCGAGCGCTGGGAGGCCGGGCTGCCCCGCGCGCTGCGCTTCCTCCCGTACGGGATCTACCGGCCGCTCGTCCGGGTCGCGCACTACGCCGGGCTGCGCCGGGCCCTGCGCTCCGGCGCGAGCCTCGTCGTGCACGACTGCGGCACCCAGTCCTGGGTGCGCGGCTGGCTCGCCCGCGAGGCGCGCCGCCGGGGGACCGCCCTGCACCTGGTCCTGCTCGACGTGACGCCGGACACGGCCCGCGACGGGCAGCGGTCCCGGGGCCGGGGCGTCTCGGCGTACGCCTTCGCCCGGCACCGCAGGGCCGTCGCGGGTCTTCTGCGCGCCGCCGAGTCCGGCGGTCCGCCGGCGGGCTGCGCCTCGGTGACCCTGCTGGACCGGGACGCGGCGGACACCCTGCGGAAGATCGCCTTCCGGCCGGCGGCCTGAGGGCCGGCCCCCGGTTTTCGGTCATGCCGGCGCCGGGGCGGCGTTAGGGTGCTGCGGGGCGCCCCGCGAGGGCGCGCCCGCGCGACACAGGGAAACCCCCGCGAGACCGGGGAACCCCCCGCGACTCAGGGGAGAGCAGGAACCGTGGACATGACGTGGCCGGGCAACGAGCTCGAAGAGGTCCTCGCCGCATCCCTCGGCAACCCCGGGGCGGGCGGGCGGCTCGTCGAGGTGCTCGGCCGCAGCCCCGTCTGGGTGCCGCTGCCCAACGGCGGCGGCCCCGACAGCACCTCCCTCGACCTGCCGATGGTGGAGATCGAGGGCGCGGCCTTCGTCCCCGTCTTCAGCTCCGAGCAGCAGTTCCACGCCTGCGTCGGCACCCACATGTCGTACACCGTCGCCCCCGCCCGCGACTTCGCCCGCGGCCTGCCCCCGCAGCTCGGCATCGCCGTGAACCCCGGCGGCACCGTCGGCGTCCCGCTGCCCCCGCCCGCCGTCGCCGAGCTCTGCCGCGCCGGCCGCACCGCGCTCGACGGACCGGCCTCCGGCGGCCGCGTCCGGCTCTTCGAGCCCGACTGGCAGGACGACCCGGTCGACTTCCTGGCCGCCGCCTCCGCCGAGTTCGAGGCCACCGGCGTCGTCGCCTCGGCCCGCCGCGCCCTCGCCAGCGTCGAGGGCACCGAACCGGCGCTCTTCGTCGGCGTCCGGCTGCTCCACCCCGACGCCGACCGCTCCGCGCCCCTCGACGCCCTCGGCCGCGCCCTCGGCCGCGTCGAGGTCGCCTGGCCGGTCAACCTCATCCTCCTCGACATGGCGCACGACCCGGTCGGAGACTGGATGACGGAGCAGGTCCGCCCCTTCTACCGGCACGCCGCCGGGTGAGCGTCCCTCCGTCTAATCTGAACCGCATCCGCACCGCATCCCAGCCGAGCCGTACGAAGAAGAAGGGCGACCCCAGGTGAGCGCGTCAGGCACCGCCGCGACGGGACACGTCGAGCACATGCTGCGCCAGGTGGCACCCGGACGCTACGACGCGTACGAGCAGCTGCTCCACGCCCTCGCCGACGGCGAGCTCCACATGCTGCTCTGGCAGGGCACGGCGGGCTCGCCCGAGGCCCAGTACGGGAACATGGAGGTCGAGGGCTTCGGGTACGCGCCCTGCGTCACCTCCGCCCAGGAGCTCGCCGCCTCCGGCTGGAACCGCGCCCACGAGCTCGTCACCGGCCGCGAGATCGCCCGCGCGCTCTACCCCGACCGCTGGGGCATCTGGCTCAATCCGCACGCCCCCGGCGGCGGCGTCGGCATCCCCTGGGCCGACCTGCGGCGCATCGCCACCGGCCTGGACCGGATGCCCGCGGGACCGCTCCGGGTGAGCGAACCCGCCCTGGAGATCCCGCAGTTCTACGCCCTGCTCACGCAGAACGCGCACCGCACCCCGGCCGTCAGGTCGCTGCGCCGCGGCTGGGTGCAGCCGGCGCTCGGCTCCCCGTACCTCGCCATCGGTCTCGACCTGTACGACACCTCCGCGGCGGCCGTCGACACGGTCCGCGCGATGATGCGCCAGTCGATCTCCGCCGTACCGGACGGGCTGCCCGTCTCGACGGTCTCCCTCTCCGACGCGTACGACCCGGTCGCCCTCTGGCTCGGCGCCCACGCGCGTCCCTTCTACGACCGTGACGCGCACGGCGGACGCGGTTCCGCCGCCGTCCCGGGATACGGCTACCCGCCCCCGGCCTCGTCCGGATACTGAGACGCCCCCCGTCCCACTCCTCGTCCCACCCGCCTCCGCAGTCCGCTGTGGAGGCTTTCGTTCGCCCCAATAGAGCACGTCGACGGCCCAGTTGAGCGACATGTCCGATTGGGGTGAAGAGGCCCCGAGATGGTCCGCTCACGTGATCACGACGTCCGCATAACGGAAGTCGCAGCACCGCATCACGTTTGAGCAAACATTCCTCGTCAGGGCTGGCGGGTGATCGCGGACGCGTTGAAGACTCCCCGGAACACCGGGCGTTCGGCTCCATTTCGAACCGATGCCCAGCAGGTTGTTCCACCGAGCCGCTACCCGCGGCGGGCAAGGGCCGGCTACCGGCGGCCGAGAGGGGTCCTCACCACGATGACGGCACCACTGCACGAGACGAGTGCGGGCGAGTCGACCGCCACCGTCGTCGGCGCGCCCGACGCTTCCGGCACGCCCGGTGCGGGGGACGCCCCCGGCACCAAGGCCATCCAGGGCCGTTCGCCCTGGCAGATCGCCTGGACCCGCCTCAAGCGCGACAAACTCGCCCTCGCCGGCGCCTGCGTCGTCGTCTTCCTGATCCTCGTCGCGGTCTTCGCGCCGGTCATCGTCGGCCTCCTCGGCCACCCGCCGGACGAGTTCCACGAGGACCAGATCGACCCGCTGTTCGGCACGCCGATCGGGTCGTGGGGCGGCATCAGCTCCGACTTCCTCCTCGGCGTCGAGCCGGTCAACGGCCGCGACGTCTTCAGCCGCGTCGTCTACGGCGCCCGGATCTCGCTCCTCGTGGCCTTCCTCGCGGCGCTCTTCGCGGTCGTCCTCGGCACGATCCTCGGCATCGTCGCGGGCTACTTCGGCGGATGGATCGACGCGGCGCTCAGCCGGGTCATGGACGTCATGCTGGCCTTCCCCCAGCTGCTCTTCACGATCGCCCTGGTCTCCGTCCTGCCGAACTCCTTCCTGGGCCTCGACGGGTCGGGCGTCCGCATCGCCGCCCTGGTGCTCGTGATCGGCTTCTTCGGCTGGCCGTACGTCGGCCGCATCGTCCGCGGCCAGACGCTCTCGCTGCGCAACCGCGAGTACGTGGAGGCCGCCCAGAGCCTCGGCGCCGGCCGCCTCTACATCCTCCGCAAGGAGCTGCTGCCCAACCTGATCGCTCCCATCACGGTCTACGCGACCCTGATGATCCCGACCAACATCCTCACCGAAGCCGCGCTCAGCTTCCTCGGTGCGGGTGTGAAGCCGCCCACCGCTTCCTGGGGGCAGATGCTGTCGAAGGCCGTCAACACCTATGAATCGGACCCCCTGTTCATGGTGATCCCCGGCCTCGCGATCTTCATCACCGTCCTGGCGTTCAACCTCTTCGGCGACGGCGTGCGTGACGCGCTCGACCCGAAGGGCTCCCGCTGACCGTTCGCCGACGACCGCACGACCCGCCCCTGCCGCTGGCGACAGGAGGCTTCACCCCATCGGCGGGCAGCCGTCACGGCCCCGCCACTATCCCGGAGGTTGCTGGACCCATGCTGAAGAGCTCTCAGCGCAGAATCGCCGCGGGCGCGCTGCTCGCCGCGGCCACCATGGTCGTCACGACCGCCTGCGGCGGCGGCAGCGGCGAGAACAAGGGCAACGGCGAAAGCAAGGGCGGTGCCCTCGCCTTCAACGGTGCGGTCAACAAGGTCCTGAACGCCTCCGACAAGAAGGGCGGCGAGCTGAAATTCATCGGCTCGCAGGAGGCCGACTCGTGGGACCCGCAGCGCGGTTACTACGGCTTCGTGTGGGACTTCGCCCGCTACTACACCCGTCAGCTCGTGACCTACAAGGCCGAGCCGGGCGCCGCCTCCACCGAGCTCGTCTCCGACCTCGCGACCGACACCGGCAAGGTCTCGGCCGACGGCCTCACCTACACCTTCACCCTGAAGGACGGTGTGACCTGGGAGGACGGCAAGCCGATCACCTCCAAGGACATCAAGTACGGCATCGAGCGCATCTGGGCCCAGGACGTCATCTCCGGCGGCCCGATCTACCTCCAGCAGGTCCTCGACCCCAAGACCGAGTACAAGGGTCCGTACAAGGACACCACCCCGGACAAGCTCGGCCTGAAGGCCATCGAGACCCCGGACGACAAGACCATCATCTTCAAGCTGCCGGTCGCCAACGGTGACTTCCTGCAGATGCTGGCCATGCCCGCCGCCTCCCCGGTCCGCCAGGACAAGGACACCGGCGCCAAGTACGGCCTCAAGCCGTTCTCCTCGGGCCCGTACAAGTGGGCTTCGTACACGCCGAACAAGTCCATCAAGCTCGTCCGCAACGACAAGTGGGACGCCAAGACGGACACCGTCCGCAAGGCCCTCCCGGACAGCATCTCCGTCACGTTCACCACGAACGCCGACGACATGGACAACCGCCTCGTCGAGGGCGAGTACGACCTCGACCTCAACGCCACGGGCATCGGCGCCGCCGCTCGCCAGAAGGTGCTGCAGCAGCACAAGAACAACGTGGACAACCCGCAGACGGGCTTCATCCGCTACGCGGTCTTCCCGCAGACGGTCACGCCGAACATCGAGTGCCGCAAGGCCATGATCTACGCGGCCGACTCCAAGTCCCTCCAGACCGCCCGTGGTGGCCCGCAGGCCGGTGGCGACATCGCCACGAACATGCTGCCCCCGGCGATCAAGGGTGCCGACCCGAAGGCCGACCCGTACGGCAAGCTCGCCGGCAAGCCCGACACCGCGAAGGCCAAGGAGGCCCTCGCCAAGTGCGGCAAGCCGAACGGCTTCAAGACCACGATCGCGGTCCGCAACAACAAGCCGATCGAGATCGCGACCGCCGAGTCCCTCCAGCAGTCGCTGAAGGCCGTCGGCATCGACGCCCAGATCGACCAGTTCGACGGCGCCCAGACCTCCGGCATCATCGGTTCGCCGAAGACGGTCAAGGAGAAGGGCTACGGCATCATCATCATGGGCTGGGGCGCCGACTTCCCGACCGGCCAGGGCTTCCTCCAGCCGCTCGTCGACGGCCGCTTCATCCTCCAGTCCGGCAACAACAACTTCTCGGAGCTGAACGACAAGGCCGTCAACGGCCTGTTCGACCAGGCGCTGAAGGAGACGGACCCGGAGAAGGCCGGCGAGCTCTACAAGCAGATCAACACGAAGGTCACGGAGGCCGCGGTCTACCTGCCCTTCACCCACGAGAAGAACATCATCTGGCGCGGTTCGCGACTCACGAACGTCTACACGGCCGACGCCTACAACGGCCGCTACGACTACGCGTCGCTCGGCGTCGTCAAGTAAGCCGAGTTCCCTCCGTCAGCTCGCTCCAACGGCGCACCCGCCGCTAGGTCCGAAGGGCAGGTGATGGCCGAGGGCGGCGGCCGGGGGATCCGATCGGGTCCCCCGGCCGCCGACCGGCCGACCGCATGCTTGCATACATAGTCCGACGGCTCTTCGCAGTCGTCGCGATGCTGCTCGTCGTCACGCTCGTGACGCTCAGCATCTTCTTCCTCATCCCCAAGCTGACCGGCAGCGACCCTGCCGCGATGTTCGTCGGCAAGCAGGCGGATCCGGCTGCCATCGAGGGCGTCCGGCAGAAGCTCGGCCTGGACGATCCGATCCTGGTGCAGTTCTGGCACTTCGTCTCCGGCATCTTCGTCGGCCGCGACTACGTGGGCGGCGGCGAGACCATCCACTGCGCGGCCCCGTGCTTCGGCTACTCCTTCAAGACCGAGCAGGACGTCTACTCCATGCTCGTCGACGCCTTCCCGGTCACCCTCTCCATGGTCATCGGCGCCGCGGCGCTGTGGCTGCTCATGGGTGTGACCGCCGGTGTCGTTTCCGCGCTCAAGCGGGGCACGGTCGTCGACCGCACGGCGATGATCACCGCCCTCGCCGGCGTCTCGCTCCCCATCTTCTTCACCGGCATGCTGTCGATGTTCGTCTTCCGCACGCAGCTGGGCTGGGTCAACGCCTCCTACACGCCGATCTCCGACTCGTTCGGCGGCTGGTTCGGCGGCCTGCTCCTCCCGTGGGTGACGCTCGCCTTCCTGTACGCGGCGATGTACGCGCGACTCACCCGCGCCACCATGCTGGAGGTCCTCGGCGAGGACTACATCCGCACCGCGCGGGCCAAGGGCCTGCCGGAGCCGGTCGTGCTCGGCAAGCACGCCATGCGCTCCACCATGACCCCCATCCTGACCATCTTCGGCATGGACCTCGGCGCCCTGGTCGGCGGCGCGATCCTGACCGAGACCACGTTCAACCTCCAGGGCCTCGGCTGGATGGCCATCAAGGGCGTCAGCGACCGCGACCTGCCGCTGATCATGGCCGTCACGCTCATCACCGCGACCTGTGTGGTCATCGCCAACCTCGTGGTGGACCTTCTGTACGCGGTGATCGACCCCCGAGTGAGGCTCGCATGACGGACAACCTGACGAAGACCGGCGCCGCCGTCGGGGAGCCGGTCGACACGGGGAAGCCCGCGCCGTCCGACGCGTTCCTCGACGTACGCGACCTGAAGATCCACTTCCCGACCGAGGACGGCCTGGTCAAGTCCGTCGACGGACTCACCTTCCAGCTGGAGAAGGGCAAGACCCTCGGCATCGTGGGCGAGTCCGGCTCCGGCAAGTCGGTCACGTCGCTCGGCATCATGGGCCTCCACACGGTCGGCCAGTACGGCCGCCAGAAGGCCAGGATCTCCGGCGAGATCTGGCTGAACGGCAAGGAGCTGCTCTCGGCAGACCCCGACGAGGTCCGCCGGATGCGCGGCCGCGAGATGGCGATGATCTTCCAGGATCCGCTGTCCGCGATGCACCCGTACTACTCCGTGGGCCACCAGATCGTGGAGGCGTACCGCGTCCACAACAACGTGGACAAGAAGACCGCCCGGCGCCGGGCCGTCGAGCTCCTCGACCGGGTCGGCATCCCCGAGCCCGACAAGCGGTTCGACAACTACCCGCACGAGTTCTCCGGCGGCATGCGCCAGCGCGCGATGATCGCCATGGCGCTCGTCAACAACCCCGAGCTCCTCATCGCGGACGAGCCGACCACCGCGCTCGACGTGACGGTCCAGGCCCAGATCCTCGACCTCATGCGGGACCTCCAGAAGGAGTTCGGCTCCGCGGTCGTCATCATCACCCACGACCTCGGCGTCGTCGCCGAGCTCGCCGACGACATCCTCGTCATGTACGGCGGGCGGTGCGTCGAGCGCGGACCGGCCGAGTCCGTCTTCTACGAGCCGCAGCACCCCTACACCTGGGGCCTGCTCGGCTCGATGCCGAGGATCGACCGCGAGCAGACCGAGCGGCTCATCCCGGTCAAGGGCAACCCGCCCAGCCTCATCAACGTCCCGAGCGGCTGCGCCTTCAACCCCCGCTGCCCGTACGCGGACGTCCCCAAGGGCGGCATCACGCGCACCCAGCGGCCCGAGCTGGCCCTCGCCGGCGAGCGCCACTACTCGGCCTGCCACATGCCGCAGGAGGAGCGCACCCGCATCTGGACCGAAGAGATTGCGCCGAAGCTGTGAGCGACAACGAAGCTGTGAGCGGCAGCGAAACCGCGAGCGACAAGAAGAACCCCGAGCCCCTGCTCAGGGTCAGCGGCCTGCAGAAGCACTTCCCCATCCGGAAGGGCCTGCTCCAGCGGCAGACCGGCGCGGTCAAGGCGGTCGACGGTCTCGACTTCGAGGTCTACCCCGGTGAGACCCTCGGCGTCGTCGGCGAGTCCGGCTGCGGCAAGTCGACGATGGGCCGGCTCATCACCCGGCTCCTGGAGCCGACGGGCGGCACGGTCGAGTTCCAGGGCAAGGACATCTCGCACCTGGGCGTCGCGGGCATGCGCCCGTTCCGCCGGGACATCCAGATGATCTTCCAGGACCCGTACGGCTCGCTGAACCCGCGCCACACGGTCGGCACGATCGTCTCCGCGCCGTTCAAGCTCCAGGGCGTCGAGCCCGAGGGCGGGGTGAAGAAGGAGGTCCAGCGCCTCCTGGGCCTGGTCGGTCTCAACCCCGAGCACTTCAACCGCTACCCGCACGAGTTCTCCGGCGGCCAGCGCCAGCGCATCGGCATCGCCCGCGCGCTCGCCCTCAAGCCGAAGCTCGTCGTCGCGGACGAGCCGGTCTCCGCCCTGGACGTCTCCATCCAGGCGCAGGTGGTCAACCTCCTGGACGACCTCCAGCAGGAGCTCGGCCTCACGTACGTGATCATCGCGCACGACCTCTCGGTCATCCGGCACGTGTCGGACCGCATCGCGGTGATGTACCTCGGCAAGATCGTCGAGCTCGCGGACCGCAAGTCCCTGTACGAGAACCCGATGCACCCGTACACCCGGGCGCTCATGTCCGCGGTGCCGATCCCGGACCCGCGCCGCCGGGGCGCCAAGAGCGAGCGCATCCTGCTCACCGGCGACGTGCCCTCGCCGATCGCCCCGCCGGCCGGCTGCCGCTTCCACACGCGGTGCTGGAAGGCGACGGAGGTCTGCAAGACCCAGGAGCCGCCGCTCCTGGAGCTCCGTCCGGGCCAGCGGGTCGCGTGCCACCACCCGGAGAACGCGGAGGGCGTGACGGTCCCGCAGGCGCGCCAGTCGGTCGAGGTCACGATCACGAAGAAGCCGGAGCCGACGCCCGAGGAGACCCCGGAGGACGACGCGCCGGAGTCGTGATCCGTCCGCCCGTCGGGCCCCTGCCGCCACACGGAGGCAGGGGCCTTCGGCGTACTCCGGGGGCAACCGGGACAATGGGGCGGTGCTCCACGATCTGTTCAGCCCCGATGTCCAGCACGCCCTGGACCTCGTCGGCATCTTCGTCTTCGCCATCTCCGGCGCCCTGCTCGGCGTCCGCAAGAACTTCGACGTCTTCGGCATGGCCGTGCTCGCCATGGTCACGGCCCTCGGCGGCGGTCTCCTGCGGGACCTGATCATCGGCGCCGTGCCGCCGGCCGCCTTCACCGACCTCGGCTACTTCGTCATGCCGCTGGTCGCGACCGTCGCCGTCTTCTTCCTCCACCCGGAGGTCGAGCGGACCCAGACGGCGGTCAACGTCTTCGACGCGGCCGGACTCGGCCTCTTCTGCGTGACGGGCACGACGAAGGCGTACGACTACGGGCTCGGCCTCACCGCCTCGGCGGCGCTCGGTCTCGCGACCGCCGTCGGCGGCGGTGTGCTGCGCGACGTGCTCGCGAACGAGGTGCCGTCGCTGCTGCGCTGGGACCGGGACCTGTACGCCGTGCCCGCGATCGTCGGGGCCACGATGGTCGTCCTCTTCATCCGGTTCGACGCGCTCAACGCCTTCACGAGCGGCGCGGCGGTGCTGACGGCCTTCGCGCTGCGCCTCCTCGCGATGCGCTACCACTGGCGGGCCCCGAGGGCCTGGAACCGGCGCTCCTCCGCACGCGAGGAACCAGAAAAAGCTACCGCTCAGTAGGTTGCTGGGGTACCGTCGCCCCATGAGCACGAGCACCGAGACGAGCACCGAGACGAGCGCGGCGACGGGCAGCGAGACGAGCGCTCCGGCGGCCGGCGAGATGAGCGCTCCGGCGACCAGTGAGACGAGCGCTCCGGCGACCAGCGAGTTCGACCGCGACACCGCCGTCACCCTCCGCACCCCCGGCGTCTACGACGCCGAGCTCTCCGCCGGATGGACGATCATCCACGCCGTCAACGGCGGCTACCTCCTGGCCCTGCTCGGCCGCGCCCTCGGCGACCACCTCCCGCACCCGGACCCGTTCACGATCTCGGCGCACTACCTGACGCCGTCCGTGCCCGGCCCCGCCGTGATCCGCACCGAGACCGTCCGCACCGGCCGGACCCTCTCCACCGGACAGGCCTCGCTCTTCCAGCTCGCCGAGGACGGCACCGAGGTCGAGCGGATCCGCGTCGTCGCCTCGTACGGAGACCTCGACGCGCTCACCGACGAGGTCCGCACCACGGCGACCCCGCCGGCCTTCCCGCCCCTCGACCGGTGCTTCAGCGCCGCCGACGCCCCGGCCCCGCGGATCCCCGGCTCCTCCGCCATCGCCGACCGGCTCTCCCTCCACCTCGACCCGGCCTGCGTCGGCTGGGCCGTCGGCGCGCCCTCCGGCAAGGGCGAGATGCGCGCCTGGTTCGGGCTCGCGGACGGACGCGAGCCCGACGCCCTCTCGGTCCTCCTCGCGGTCGACGCCCTCCCGCCGACCTCCTTCGAGCTGGGCCTCAAGGGCTGGACGCCCACCGTGGAGCTCACCACCCACGTCCGCTGCCGGCCGGCCCCCGGCCCGCTCCGCGTCTCCATCACCACCCGCAACCTGGCGGGCGGCTTCCTGGAGGAGGACGCCGAGGTCTGGGACTCGGCCGACCGCCTGGTGGCCCAGTCCCGCCAGCTCGCCCGGGCGCCGCGCGACTGACCCCGCTGCCGACCCCGCGACCGATCCCGTCACCGGCCCCGCCGCCGGCCCCGGGGGCGGGGTGCGGGGTCGCAAACCGGCCAGGCGCCGGAGGCGCCGTGGTGGGCTCGTAGAATCGACCCACCATGGCTTACCTCGACCACGCCGCGACCACGCCGATGCTGCCCGAGGCGATCGAGGCGATGACCGCCCACCTCGCCGTCACGGGCAACGCCTCCTCCCTGCACGCCGCCGGGCGACGCGCCCGGCGGACCGTCGAGGAGGGGCGCGAGACGCTCGCCGCCGCGCTCGGCGCCCGGCCCAGCGAGGTCGTCCTCACCTCCGGCGGCACCGAGGCCGACAACCTCGCCGTGAAGGGCCTGTACTGGGCCCGCCGCGACGCCGACCCCCGCCGCACCCGTGTCCTCGCCAGCCCGGTCGAGCACCACGCCGTCCTCGACGCCGTCGACTGGCTCGCGACCCACGAGGGCGCCGACGTCGAGTACCTGCCCGTCGACCGGCACGGCCGCGTCCACCCCGAGGCGCTGCGCGAGGCGATCGCCCGCGACCCCGGCTCCGTCGCCCTCGCCACCGTCATGTGGGCCAACAACGAGATCGGCACCGTCATGCCGGTCCGTGAACTCGCCGACGCCGCCGCCGAGTTCGGTGTGCCCCTGCATGCCGACGCGGTCCAGGCCGTCGGTCAGATTCCGGTCGACTTCGCGGCCTCCGGCCTCGCCGCGATGACCGTCTCCGGCCACAAGATCGGCGGCCCGTACGGGATCGGCGCGCTGCTCCTGGGCCGCGAGTACACCCCCGTACCCGTCCTGCACGGCGGCGGCCAGGAGCGGCACGTCCGCTCCGGCACCCTCGACGTGCCGGCCGTCGCCGCCTTCGCGGTCGCCGCCCGGCTCGCCGACGAGCGCCGCGAGGAGTTCGCCCGCGAGGTCGGCGCCCTGCGCGACGAGCTCGTCACCGCCGTCCGGGCCGTCGTCCCGGACGCGATCCTCGGCGGCGACCCCGTCGAGCGGCTCCCCGCCAACGCCCACTTCACCTTCCCGGGCTGCGAGGGCGACTCCCTGCTCCTCCTCCTCGACGCCGCGGGCATCGCCTGCTCCACCGGCTCCGCCTGCACCGCCGGCATCGCCCAGCCCAGCCACGTCCTGCTCGCCACCGGCACCGACCCGGACCTGGCCCGGGGCACGCTGCGCTTCTCCCTCGGCCACACCTCCACGAAGGAGGACGTGGCGGCGGTGGCGGCGGCGATCGGCCCGGCGGTGGAGCGCGCCAGGACCGCCGGCCTCAGCTGAGCTCCGCCCTCTCCTTCCGTACGAGCGCCATGTACCGGTCCCAGTCCCAGTGCGGGCCGGGATCGGTGTGGTCGGTGCCCTCGACCTCCACGTGCCCGATGACGTGCTCCCGGTCGACCGGGATGTCGTACCGCGCGCAGATGCCGGCCGTCAGCCGCGCCGACGCCGCGTACATCGCCGCCGTGAAGTCCCGCGGCCGGTCGACGAAGCCCTCGTGCTCGATGCCGATGCTCCGCTCGTTCATGTCCCGGTTGCCGGCGTGGAACGCGACGTCGAGCTCCCGGATCATCTGCGCCACGTGCCCGTCCCCGCGCACGACGTAGTGCGCGGCGGCCCCGTGCCCGGGGTTCTTGAAGACCTTGAGGGCGGTCGCGTAACTGCCCTGGACGACGTGGATCACGACCCGGTCGATCGTGTAGTCGTCCGGCCGGTCGGCCCGCCGCCAGTTCGCCCGCGCCGCCGCGGTCCACTGCGCGCCCCTGTGGTCGAGCTCGCCCTCGACCCGCTTCCGCTCCGTCCCCGGCAGCCGCCACCACGCGCGCGCCAGCTCGTCCTTCGCCAGCGCGGCCGTGCCGAGCACGGCCACCCCGCCCCCGAGCAGGACCGCCCGTCGCCCCACCCGCTTGTTCGACCCGCTCGACTCGCTCCCCATGCCACTGAGAACGCTTACTCCCGCGACCCCGGTTCCCGCTGCCCGTACCCTGGTAGGGCTATGACTCAGACCTCGCCGACTTCGCCCACTTCGCCGACTTCGCCCCCGCGCCCGCTGCGCGTCCTCGCCGCCATGTCGGGCGGAGTGGACTCCGCCGTCGCCGCCGCCCGCGCCGCGGAAGCCGGCCACGACGTCACCGGCGTGCACCTCGCGCTCTCCGCGAACCCGCAGTCGTTCCGCACGGGCGCGCGTGGCTGCTGCACGATCGAGGACTCGCGCGACGCGCGCAGGGCCGCCGACGTCATCGGCATCCCGTTCTACGTGTGGGACCTCGCCGAGCGGTTCCGCGAGGACGTCGTCGACGACTTCGTCGCGGAGTACGAGGCCGGCCGCACGCCCAACCCCTGCCTGCGCTGCAACGAGAAGATCAAGTTCGCGGCGCTGCTCGACAAGGCGCTCGCGCTCGGCTTCGACGCGGTCTGCACCGGGCACTACGCCACGGTCGTCCTGAACGAGGACGGGACGCGCGAACTGCACCGCGCCTCCGACATGGCCAAGGACCAGTCGTACGTCCTCGGGGTGCTCGACGAGAAGCAGCTCGCGCACGCCATGTTCCCGCTCGGCGACACGCTCACCACCAAGGACGAGATCCGCGCGGAGGCCGAGCGGCGCGGCCTCGCGGTCGCGAAGAAGCCCGACAGCCACGACATCTGCTTCATCGCCGACGGCGACACGCAGGGCTTCCTCGCCTCCCGCCTGGGCAAGGCGGAGGGCGACATCGTCGACGAGTCCGGCACGAGGATCGGCAGCCACGAGGGCGCGTACGGCTTCACCATCGGCCAGCGCAAGGGCCTGCGGATCGGCCACCCGGCCGCCGACGGCAAGCCGCGGTACGTGCTCGACATCTCGCCCGTGAACAACACCGTCACCGTCGGCCCCGCCGAGGCCCTGGACGTCACCGCCCTCACCGCGATCAAGCCCCGCTGGTGCGGTGCGCCCCCGGAGGGCCCCGGCCGCTACACGGCCCAGCTCCGCGCCCACGGCGGCGAGACCCCGGTCGGCGCGGTCATGGAGGACGGCGAGCTCAGGGTCGTCTTCGACGAGCCCGTCCGCGGCGTCGCCCCCGGGCAGGCGATCGTCCTGTACGACGGCACGCGCGTGGTGGGCTCGGCGACGATCGCCTCGACGGTCCGCCGCACGGTCGAGAAGGCCGACGCCTGAGCCGTTTCTAGGTCGCCGGTTCCCCCAGGAACTCCGCGAGAACCGGCGCCAGCACGTGCGGTGCGACCTCGTGGGTCTGGCCCGTGAGCGTGCGGTGCCGGGCCCGGGGCAGCGCCGCCGTCAGCTCGCGCGCCGCCCGCCGGGTCGCGGCCGGGCTCGCGCCGCCGTCGACGACCAGCACGCGCGCGTCGACGGCCCCCACGAGCCCGTACGGGACGGGCTCCGGCTCGTACAGCGACACCGCGCCCATCGGCAGCCCGGCCGCCGCACCCAGGAGCACGAGCGCGCCACCCGCGCCCGTGCCGTGGACCGCCGCCCCCGGCCCCGCCGCGCCGAGGACCGCCGCCAGCCGCTCGACCTCCCCGTCGGTGCCCACGCGCGCGCGTGGGGCGTACGTGACCACCCGGAAGCGCGGCGCCAGGAGCACCGCCAGGGCGTCGCCCCCGCCCTCGTACCCGCTCACGAGCACGAGCGGCGGCCCGCCCCCGTCGGCCTCGTGCACCTCGTACGCGATCGTCTCGTCCATGGCAGGGCAGACCGGTCCCGCCGCCGAAACTCATCGCCCCGTACGGCGTGGCCTTACGGCGGGGCCCTACCGTGGGGCCATGAACATCTGCGTCTTCCTCTCCGCCGCCGACCTCGACGAGCGCTACACCGGCCCCGCCCGCGAGTTCGCCCGGCTCCTCGGCAAGGCCGGCCACACCCTCGTCTGGGGCGGCTCCGACACCGGTCTGATGAAGGTTGTCGCGGACGGCGTCCAGGAGGCCGGGGGTCGCCTCGTCGGCGTCTCCGTCGACTTCCTCGCCCACAAGGCGCGCCCGGGGGCCGACGAGATGGTCGTCGCGGAGGACCTCGCCCGGCGCAAGGCGCTCCTCCTCGCCAAGTCCGACGCGATCGTGGTGATGGTCGGCGGCACGGGCACCCTCGACGAGGCCACCGAGGTCCTGGAGCTCAAGAAGCACGGCAAGCACGCCAAGCCGGTCGTCCTGCTCAACACGGCGGGCTTCTACGACGGACTGAAGGTCCAGCTCCAGCGGATGGAGGACGAGGGCTTCCTGCCGCGGCCCCTCGCCGAGCTCGTCGCCTTCGCCGAGGACGGCCGGTCCGCCCTCGCCCACCTGGAGGCGGGCGTCGGCCTCCGCTGATGCGAGCATGGTGCCCATGGGTACTCATGTGATCACCGGAGCCGGTTCCGGCATCGGCGCGGCCGTCGCGCGCCGCCTCCACGCGCGCGGGGACGACCTCGTGCTGCACGCGCGCGACGCGGGCCGCGCCAAGGAGCTCGCCGCCCGGTTCCCGGGCGCGCGGACGCTCGTCGGCGACCTGGCCGACCCGGACCGGCTCTCCTGGGCCTTCTCGCACCAGAGCCTCCCCGAGCGGGTCGACAGCCTCCTGCACATCGCCGGCATCGTCGACCTCGGCCCCGTCGGCGAGCTCACCCCGAAGACCTGGCACGCCCAGCTGAACGTCAACCTCGTCGCCCCGGCCGAGCTGACCCGCCACTTCCTGCCCCAACTCCGCGTCTCCAAGGGGCACGTCGTCTTCGTGAACTCCGGCGCCGGCCTCGCCGCGCACGCCGAGTGGAGCGCGTACGCCGCCTCCAAGCACGGCCTCAAGGCCCTCGCCGACTCGCTGCGCCACGAGGAGCACGCCAACGGCGTCCGGGTCACCTCCGTCTACCCGGGCCGCACCGCCAGCCCCATGCAGGCGAAGGTCCACCAGCAGGAGGGCAAGGAGTACGACGCCACGAAGTGGATCGACCCCGAGTCGGTCGCGACGGCGATCCTCACGGCGATCGACCTCCCGCGCGACGCCGAGATCAACGACCTCACCGTCCGCCCGGGACGCTGACCGTGGCCGACGACATCACGCTCTGGGGCCCCGCCACCGGCGTCGGCTCCCTGCCCGGCGGCGACGCCCGCGAGGCCGCCAGGACGGTCACCGGATCCTTCGAGGACTTCCCGTTCCTCGCGGAGCTGCCCGCGCGCGGCCCCGGCGCCGACATGATCGGCCGCACGATCGGCATGCTCGTCGAGATGTACGCGCACGTGGAGCCGAGCGGCTGGCGGATCAGCGACCGCCCGGGCCGCGACACCAGGCGCGCCCGCTCCTGGCTCGGCGAGGACCTCGACGCCCTGGAGGAGTTCACCCAGGGGTACGAGGGACCGCTCAAGGTCCAGGCGGTGGGCCCGTGGACGCTCGCCGCCGCCCTGGAACTGCGCGGGGGAGAGGCGGCCCTCGCCGACGCGGGTGCCTGCCGCGACCTCGCCGGCTCGCTCGCCGAGGGGCTCCGCGGCCACCTCGCCGAACTGTCGAAGCGGGTCCCCGGCGCGCGGCTCGTGCTCCAGCTCGACGAGCCCTCGCTGACCGCGGTCCTCCGCGGCCGGGTCCGTACCGCCAGCGGCTACCGCACGTACCGCGCCGTCGACCGGCAGGTCGTGGAGAGCGCCCTGCGGGACGTCATGGCCGTCCACGACGGGCCCGTCGTCGTCCACTCCTGCGCCCCCGACGTGCCGTTCGCGCTGCTGCGCAGGGCCGGCGCGGCAGGCGTCTCGTTCGACTTCGGCCTCCTCACCGAACGTGACGAGGAGCCGATCGGAGAGGCCGTGGAGGCCGGGACGAAGCTCTTCGCCGGTGTGGTGCCGTCCACCGACACGGCTTTGTCAGACCCGGGGGGTAGCGTCATGGGGGTCAGGACGTTGTGGCGCAGGCTGGGGCTGAATCCGGGGACTCTCGCCGAGTCCGTGGTCGTCACCCCGACGTGCGGGCTCGCGGGCGCTTCGCCCGCCTATGCCCGTGCGGCCCTCGCGCACTGCGCCCGGGCGGCGAGATCGCTCGCGGACAACCCAGAGTGACCGGGTTCTAGGCACGGGAGGACGGACGAAGGTGGCAGTCGAACAGGGGGCCCTGCCCGCCGAGGCACGGGAGAAGCACGCCGAGCTTGCGGAGCAGGTCGAGGAGCACCGCTTCCGGTACTACGTGAAGGACCAGCCGGTCATCAGCGACGGCGAGTTCGACAGGCTCCTGCGCGCGCTGGAGGCGCTGGAGGAGGAGTATCCGGAACTGCGGACGCCGGACTCGCCGACGCAGAAGGTCGCCGGGCAGTACGAGACGGAGTTCACCGCCGTCGAGCACAGGGAGCGCATGCTCTCGCTGGACAACGCCTTCGACGACGAGGAGCTCGCCACCTGGGCCGAGCGCGTCGCACGGGACGTCGGCACCCCCGACTTCCACTACCTGTGCGAGCTCAAGGTCGACGGCCTCGCCGTCAACCTCACGTACGAGCACGGCCGGCTGACCCGCGCCGCCACCCGCGGCGACGGCCGCACCGGCGAGGACATCACGCCCAACGTGCGGACGATCGCCGACATCCCGGAGCGCCTCCGGGGCGACCGAATCCCCGACCTCGTCGAGATCCGCGGCGAGGTCTACTTCCCGATGGAGGCCTTCGAGGGGCTCAACGCCCGCCTGGTCGAGGCCGGGGACAAGCCCTTCGCCAACCCGCGCAACGCGGCGGCGGGTTCGCTCCGCCAGAAGGACCCGAAGGTCACCGCCTCCCGCCCGCTCCACATGGTCGTCCACGGCATCGGCGCCCGCGAGGGCTTCGACATCTCCCGCCTCTCGGAGACGTACGAGCTGCTGCACGAGTGGGGCCTGCCCACCGCCCGGCACAACAGGGTGGTCGACTCCCTCGCCGCCGTCCGCGAGTTCATCGCGTACTTCGGCGAGAACCGGCACTCCGTCGAGCACGAGATCGACGGGGTCGTCGTCAAGCTCGACGAGATCCCGCTCCAGGGCCGTCTGGGCTCCACCGCGCGCGCCCCGCGCTGGGCCATCGCCTGGAAGTACGCGCCGGAGGAGGTCAACACCAAGCTGGTCGACATCAAGGTCGGCGTCGGCCGCACCGGCCGCGTCACGCCCTACGCGCAGGTCGAGCCGGTCACCGTCGCCGGCTCCGAGGTCGAGTTCGCCACCCTCCACAACCAGGAGGTGGTGAAGGCCAAGGGCGTCCTGATCGGCGACACGGTCGTGCTGCGCAAGGCCGGTGACGTGATCCCCGAGATCCTCGGGCCCGTCGCCGACCTGCGGGACGGCACCGAGCGGGAGTTCGTGATGCCCGCCGAGTGCCCGGAGTGCGGGACGGCGCTCAAGCCGATGAAGGAGGGCGACATCGACCTCCGCTGCCCGAACGCCCGGACCTGCCCGGCGCAGCTGCGCGAGCGGCTCTTCTTCCTCGCGGGCCGCCAGTGCCTCGACATCGAGAACTTCGGCGCGGTCGCCGCGGCCGCCCTCACCCGCCCGCTGGAGCCCGCCGAGCCGCCGCTCGTCGACGAGGGCGACCTCTTCGACCTCACCATCGAGCAGCTCCTGCCGATCAAGGCGTACGTCCTCGACCCCGACAGCGGGCTGCCCCGCAGGGACCCGAAGACCGGCGAGGAGAAGATCGTCACGGTCTTCGCCAACCAGAAGGGCGAGCCGAAGAAGAACGCCCTCGCGATGCTGGAGAACATCGCCGCGGCGAGGACCCGGCCGCTCGCCCGCTTCATCAACGGCCTCTCCATCCGGCACGTGGGCCCCGTCGCGGCCGAGGCGCTGGCCCGCGAGTTCCGCTCCCTGGAGCGCATCGAGCAGGCCACCGAGGAGGAGCTCGCGGCCGTCGACGGGGTCGGCGGGATCATCGCCGCCGCCGTGAAGCAGTGGTTCTCCGAGGAGTGGCACCGCGAGATCGTGCGCAAGTGGCGCGCCGCCGGAGTCACGCTGGAGGACGAGGGCGCTGGCGAGGACGAGGGACCGCGTCCGCTGGAGGGGCTGACGGTCGTCGTGACCGGCACGCTCGAGAAGTTCACCAGAGATGGCGCAAAAGAGTCCCTCCAGACCCGTGGAGCCAAGGTCACGGGTTCCGTTTCCAAGAAGACCTCCTTCGTGGTCGTCGGGGAAAACCCTGGTTCGAAGTACGACAAGGCCATGCAGCTGAAGGTTCCGGTTCTGGACGAGGAGGGCTTCCAGGTCCTGCTCGAACAGGGTCCCGAAGCCGCCCGCGAGGCCGCCGTCCCGGTCGCCGGCTAGCCCCTCCGAGCCCCGGCCCGCTCACCCGCTCGGCGCATACCAGATCGTTACGGGTGGCGGGCCCGCATTCGGGCAAGACAGGGAGAGCGCTGCCCGTCGGGGCCCTCGGCGGCCTAGTGTGGTGACCGTGCGTCTTGTCCCGCACGGCCGCGCGAGGGCTCTGCCGGCCGCGCGTGCCAGGGCGAACGGCCCAGTGGCATGAGTACGGCCGCCCGGTGGCAACCGCACGGCGGACGGCCGGACGACCGACGGCCGCGTGACCCGCGGCCCATCGCACACAGGCGGCGCCGCCGCCTGTGAGAGGGACGGGAATGGAACCGACCGAGAGCGCCGCCCCGGCACCCCGGCCGTACGGCAGAGGGGCCCTCACGGGCCTCGCCTCCCGGCTGCCCGCAGCCGTGGTGGCCGTCGCCGCCGTCGTGCTCGTCGTCGGCGTCCAGCACGCCCTGAGCACCGGTCACGGACTCTTCCCCGGCGGCGCCGCCGGCTGGTCCCTCGCCGTCCTCACCGGACTCATCGTCGGCCACCTGGTCGCCCTGGGCCGCGACCGCTGGTGGGGCGGCACCGGCTCCGGCGCCGCCCTCACCCTCTCCGTCCTCCTCCTGTACGGCTGGGTGCCCGCCGGCCTCGTCTCGCTGAGCGTCGTCGGCCTCGTCGCCGCCGCCCGCCGCCACCGCTGGCGCCAGGGCATGCTGCACGGCGCCGCCGACATCATCGGCGTCGCCTCCGCCGGCATCGTCCTCGCCCTCTTCGGAGACGTACCGACGGTCGAGGAACCGTGGCGGCCCCTCCACTGGACCATCGGGGACATCCCGGAGATCGCCCTCGCGGCCGCCGCCTACCTCGTGGTGACCCGGCTCCTCCTGTGGTACACGCTCGCCCCCCAGAACCGCGGGCTGCCGACCATCGCCCGCACCGCCCTCATGCGGCAGGGCCTCGTCGCCGTCGCCCTGCTCGGCATCGCCCCGCTGATCTGCTCCGTCGCCGCCGCCCGGCCCGTCCTCCTGCCGCTCTTCGCGATCCCCCTCATCGCCCTCGACTCCACCCTCTGGATCGCCCGCGCCCGCGCCGAGGAACAGCTCCGCGACCCCCTCACCGGGCTGCCCAACCGCCAGTGGCTCCTGGAGCGGGCCTGGACCGCCCTGGAGGAGGCCGAGGGCGAAGGCGTCCGCGCCGCCCTCGTCCTCATCGACCTCGACCGCTTCCGCTCGGTCAACGACACCCTCGGCCACCTCGCGGGCGACCGGCTCCTCCTCCAGATCGCCGAGCGGCTCCGCCTCGCCCTGCCCCGCGGCGCCGAGGCCGCCCGCCTCGGCGGCGACGAGTTCGCCGTCCTGCTCCCCACCACCGACTCCACCACCAGCGCCCAGCGCGTCGCCCGCCACCTCGTCGCCGAGCTCTCCTCCCCGCTCGACCTCGACGGGCTCACCCTCGTCCTGGAGGCCAGCGCCGGCGTCGCCGTCTTCCCCGACCACGCCCTCGACGCCGAGGGCCTGCTCCGCCGCGCCGACGTCGCCATGTACCAGGCCAAGCGCGACCGCACCGGCGTCGAGGTCTACGAGTCCAAGCGCGACTCCAACACCCCCGACCGGCTCGGTCTCCTCGGCGACCTGCGGCGCGCCCTCGACGCCGGCGAGGTCGAGCTCCACTACCAGCCGAAGGTCCGCTTCGACGGCCAGGTCGCCGGTCTCGAAGCGCTCGTCCGCTGGGTCCACCCGGAGCGAGGGAAGGTTCCTCCGGACGAGTTCATCGCCATCGCCGAGAGCTCCGGCCTCATGCCCCACCTCACCGAGTACGTCCTGGAGACCGCCCTCGCCCAGGTCGCCCGCTGGCGCGCCCAGGGGCTCAACGTCCCCGTCGCCGTCAACGTCTCCCCGCGCGACGTCCACACCCCCGGCTTCGCCGGAGCCGTCGCCGCCCGCCTCGCCCGCCACGGCGTCCCGGCCGGCGCGCTCCAGCTGGAGATAACGGAGCACGTCCTCCTCGAAGACCCCCAGCGGGCCGCCGACACGCTCAACGGCCTCACCGGCCACGGCGTGAAGATGTCCCTCGACGACTTCGGCACCGGCTACTCCTCGCTCGTCCACCTGCGCCGGCTGCCCGTCAGCGAACTGAAGATCGACCGCTCCTTCGTCGCGCGCCTCGCCGTCGACACCGAGGACGCCGAGATCGTCCGCTGCACCCTCGACCTCGCCCACTCGCTCGGCCTCCTCGTCGTCGCCGAGGGCGTCGAGGACGACGAGACCTGGGAGCGCCTCCGCGACCTGGGCTGCGACGCCGTCCAGGGCTGGCTGGTCGCCGCCGCGATGCCGCCCGCCGAGGCCACCGCCTGGCTCCTGGCCCGCGGCGAGCACGGCTGGCGCCGCCCCGCCGACCTCGCGGCGGAGCTCGCCGCCGCGGCCCCCGCCGGGACCCCCGCCGAGGTCGACCTCGACCATCCCTCGGGCCAGGCGGTGCCGTAGAGCGCACCGCCGGGGCAAACCGTTTCACGGGCAGGGGCGACGGGCCCCTAGGATGGACCAACACCATCAAGCTCACCCGTGAGGAACCGCATGCCTGGCATCACGCGCGAGGAGGTCGCCCACCTCGCACGGCTGGCGCGTCTGGAGCTGCGGAGCGAAGAACTCGACCACTTCGCCGGTCAGCTCGACGACATCATCGGCGCGGTCGCCCGCGTCGCCGAGGTCGCCGACCAAGACGTACCGCCGACCTCCCACCCGCTGCCGCTGACCAATGTCATGCGCGCGGACGAGGTCCGTCCGTCGCTCACCCCCGAGCAGGCGCTCTCCGGCGCCCCGGCCCAGGAGCAGCAGCGTTTCAAGGTGCCGCAGATCCTGGGGGAGGACTAAGCCATGACGGACAACATCATCATCAAGCTCACGGCCGCCGAGATCGCCGGGAAGATCGCCGCCGGCGAGCTCACGGCCGTCGAGGTCACCGAGGCCCACCTCGCCCGCATCGACGCCGTCGACGAGAAGGTCCACGCCTTCCTGCACGTCGACCGCGAGGGCGCCCTCGCGCAGGCCCGCGCCGTCGACGAGAAGCGCGCCCGCGGCGAGAAGCTCGGCCCGCTGGCCGGCGTCCCGCTCGCCCTCAAGGACATCTTCACCACGGTCGGCATCCCGACGACCGTCGGCTCGAAGATGCTGGAGGGCTGGATCCCGCCGTACGACGCGACCCTGGTCAAGAACCTCAAGGCCGCCGACGTCGTCATCCTCGGCAAGACCAACATGGACGAGTTCGCGATGGGCTCCTCCACGGAGAACAGCGCGTACGGCCCGACGGGCAACCCCTGGGACCTCACCCGGATCCCCGGCGGCTCCGGCGGCGGCTCCTCGGCCGCCCTCGCCGCGTACGAGGCCCCGCTCGCCATCGGCACGGACACCGGCGGCTCGATCCGCCAGCCCGCCGCCGTCACCGGCACCGTCGGCGTCAAGCCGACCTACGGCGGCGTCTCCCGCTACGGCATGGTGGCCTTTTCCTCCTCGCTCGACCAGGGCGGCCCCTGCGCCCGTACGGTCCTGGACGCGGCCCTCCTGCACGAGGCGATCGCCGGCCACGACCCCCTCGACTCGACCTCCATCGACGCCCCGGTCCCGCCGGTCGTCGAGGCCGCGCGCAACGGCTCGGTCGCCGGCATGCGCGTCGGCGTCGTCAAGCAGTTCCGCGGCGAGGGCTACCAGGCCGGCGTCGTGCAGCGCTTCGACGAGTCCGTCGAGCTGCTGAAGTCGCTGGGCGCCGAGATCGTCGAGCTGGACTGCCCGACCTTCGACCTCGCCCTCTCGGCGTACTACCTCATCGCGCCGTCCGAGTGCTCCTCGAACCTGGCCCGCTTCGACGCCATGCGCTACGGCCTCCGGGTCGGCGACGACGGCACGCGGTCCGCCGAGGACGTCACCGCCCTCACCCGTGAGGCCGGCTTCGGCGACGAGGTCAAGCGCCGCATCATCCTCGGCACGTACGCGCTCAGCTCCGGCTACTACGACGCGTACTACGGCAGCGCCCAGAAGGTCCGCACGCTCATCACCCGTGAGTTCGAGGCCGCCTTCGAGCAGGTCGACGTCATCGTCTCGCCGACCACGCCGACCACCGCCTTCCCGATCGGCGAGCGCGCCGACGACCCGATGGCGATGTACCTCGCGGACCTCTGCACCATCCCGACCAACCTGGCCGGCAACGCCGCCATGTCGCTGCCCTGCGGCCTCGCGCCCGAGGACGGCCTCCCGGTCGGTCTGCAGATCATCGCCCCGGCGATGAAGGACGACCGCCTGTACAAGGTCGGCGCCGCCGTCGAGGCCGCTTTCGTGGAAAAGTGGGGGCATCCGCTGCTTGAGGAGGCTCCGTCGCTGTGAGTACGAGTACGAGCACCAGTGCGCTGCAGAAGGCCAAGGGCTTCAAGAAGTCCAAGACCGGCACGTACCTGTCCATCGGCACCACCGCGTTCGGCCTGCTGGGTGTGGTCAAGCGGGCCCGCACGGCCCGCAGCGAGCACGACACGCTCAAGCTGGTCGACGCCGTCGTCTCCGCCGCCGCCATCGCCACCGGCGTCGCTCTCCTCGTGCGCGAGCTCAAGCGCATCGGTGACGACGACGTCCTGTTCGGCTGAGCCCGAAGGCATCAGAGGGAATTCTCACCGTGACTGTCACTGAACTGCTGTCGTACGACGCGGCCCTCGCGGCGTTCGACCCCGTCATGGGCCTCGAGGTCCATGTCGAGCTGGGCACCAAGACGAAGATGTTCTGCGGCTGCTCGACCGAGCTCGGCGCGGACGCGAACTCGCAGACCTGCCCGACCTGCCTCGGCCTGCCCGGCTCGCTGCCGGTCGTCAACGCGATCGGCGTCGAGTCCGCGATCAAGATCGGCCTCGCGCTGAACTGCGAGATCGCCGAGTGGTGCCGCTTCGCCCGGAAGAACTACTTCTATCCGGACATGCCGAAGAACTTCCAGACCTCCCAGTACGACGAGCCGATCGCCTTCAACGGCTACCTCGACGTCCAGCTGGAGGACGGCGAGATCTTCCGCGTGGAGATCGAGCGCGCCCACATGGAGGAGGACACCGGCAAGTCCACCCACATCGGTGGCGCGACCGGCCGCATCCACGGCGCCTCGCACTCGCTGCTCGACTACAACCGCGCCGGCATCCCGCTCATCGAGATCGTCACCAAGCCGATCGAGGGCGCGGGCGAGCGGGCCCCCGAGGTCGCCAAGGCGTACGTCGCCGAGCTGCGCGAGCTGATCCGCGCCCTGGGCGTCTCCGAGGCGCGCATGGACAAGGGCCAGATGCGCTGCGACGTGAACCTGTCGCTGCGCCCGAACGGCACCAAGACCTTCGGCACCCGCTCGGAGACGAAGAACGTCAACTCGCTCCGCTCCGTGGAGCGCGCGGCGCGCTTCGAGATCCAGCGGCACGCGGCCGTGCTCACCGCCGGTGGCACGATCGTGCAGGAGACCCGTCACTTCCACGAGGACGACGGCTCCACCACCTCCGGCCGCATCAAGGACAACGCCGAGGACTACCGGTACTTCCCGGAGCCCGACCTCGTCCCGGTCGCCCCGTCCCGCGAGTGGGTCGAGGAGCTCCGAAAGGGCCTCCCCGAGCTCCCGCGGCTGCGCCGCAACCGCCTCCGCGAGGAGTGGGGCGTCTCCGAGCTGGAGATGCAGTCCATCCTCAACGCGGGCGCGGTCGACTCGATCGTCGCCACGATCGAGGCGGGCGCCGACGCGGCCTCGGCCCGCAAGTGGTGGATGGGCGAGCTCGCCCGTAACGCCAACGAGCAGGGCGTCTCCCTGGAGGAGCTGGCCATCACCCCGGCCGACGTGGCCCGGGTCTCGGCCCTGGTCGCCTCCGGCGACCTGAACGACAAGCTGGCCCGCCAGGTCATCGAGGGCGTCCTCGGCGGCGAGGGCACCCCGGACGAGGTCGTCGAGAAGCGCGGCCTGAAGGTCGTCTCCGACGACGGCGCGCTCGGCACGGCCGTCGACGAGGCCATCGCGGGCAACGCGGCCATCGCCGACAAGATCCGCGGCGGCAAGGTCGCCGCGGTCGGCGCCCTGGTCGGCGCGGTCATGAAGGCCACCCGCGGCCAGGCGGACGCGGCGAAGGTCAAGGACCTGATCCTGGAGAAGCTGGGCGTCAGCGAGGGCTGACCGCACCCCGCACGAAAGGCGGCCCCGCACCGGAACTCCGGTGCGGGGC
>NZ_JBFADU010000036.1:0-61385 GCF_040641575.1 Streptomyces sp. NPDC020807 | reverse complement strand
CGCCCGGTTACATTCCGAACCCGGAAGCTAAGCCTTTCAGCGCCGATGGTACTGCAGGGGGGACCCTGTGGGAGAGTAGGACACCGCCGAACAATTTTTAGCCTCAACCCCCGGACTCTGTCCGGGGGTTGAGGCATTTTTGCGTTGTGGCCCTGGGTCGGACCCTGTGCGGGGGTGCGGGGTTGCTGAGGGTAAGGTCAGGGGGCAACGTCGGCATCGTTCCAGCAGGAGGCCCCCGGGTGGAGGTCCAGGAGACTCGCGTTCAGACCGACCGGGTCCTCACCATCCCCAACATTCTCAGCATGGCGCGTCTTCTCGGCGTGCCGCTGTTTCTGTGGCTCATTCTCCGTCCCGAGTTCGGCGGACCCAACAGCGACGGGTGGGCGCTGCTCGTCCTGATGCTCAGTGGCGTCAGCGACTACCTGGACGGCAAGCTCGCCCGGCGCTGGAACCAGGTCAGCAGCCTCGGCCGGCTGCTCGACCCGGCGGCTGACCGGTTGTACATCCTGTCCACGCTCGTCGGCCTCACCTGGCGCGAGATTCTGCCGCTGTGGCTGACCGCCGTCCTTCTGGCGCGCGAGGCGATGCTGCTGGTCATGGTGTGGATCCTCCGACGGCACGGGTATCCGCCGCCGCAGGTGAACTTCCTCGGGAAAGCTGCGACTTTCAACTTGATGTACGCGTTTCCGTTGCTGCTTCTCAGTGACGGAACGGGCTGGCTTTCGTCACTCGCTGAAGTTTTCGGGTGGGCCTTCGCCGGATGGGGTACAACTCTGTATTGGTGGGCAGGGATCCTCTACGTGGTCCAGGTCCGTCGACTCGTGAAGGCGGATACCGCGGCCGATTGAGCCCGTCCGTCCCCCGCCAGGCAGCGTCGCCGGCGGGACCGAGGACGCCCGAGGGCCACCGAGCGGACAGGTGAAGTCGGCAGGACCGTCGTCTCTTCAAGGAGGACGCTTCCGACATGAAGGCCGTCGTGATGGCCGGTGGCGAAGGAACCCGACTTCGCCCCATGACTTCGAGCATGCCCAAGCCTCTTCTGCCGGTGGCAAACCGGCCGATCATGGAGCACGTCCTACGACTGCTCAAGAGGCACGGTCTCAACGAGACCGTCGTCACCGTTCAGTTTCTCGCCTCCCTCGTCAGGAATTACTTCGGGGACGGCGAGGAGCTCGGGATGGAGCTCACGTACGCCAACGAGGAGAAGCCGCTCGGCACCGCGGGCAGCGTGAAGAACGCCGAGGAAGCGTTGAAGGACGACGCTTTCCTCGTGATTTCCGGGGACGCGCTCACGGATTTCGATCTGACCGATCTCATCGCCTTTCACAAGGAGAAGGGCGCGCTCGTCACGGTCTGCCTGACCAGGGTGCCCAATCCCCTGGAATTCGGCATCACCATCGTCGACGAGGAGGGGAAGGTCGAGCGGTTCCTCGAGAAGCCGACGTGGGGGCAGGTCTTCTCGGACACGGTGAACACGGGCATCTACGTCATGGAGCCCGAGGTCTTCGACTACGTCGCCGCGGACACGTCGGTCGACTGGTCGGGTGACGTCTTTCCCCAGCTCATGAAGGAAGGCAAGCCGATCTACGGCTATGTCGCCGAGGGCTACTGGGAGGACGTGGGCACGCACGAGAGCTATGTGAAGGCCCAGGCGGACGTCCTGGAGGGCAAGGTCCAGGTCGACATCGACGGCTTCGAGATCTCGCCCGGGGTCTGGGTCGCCGAAGGCGCCGAAGTGCACCCCGACGCCGTGCTGCGCGGACCGCTCTACATCGGCGACTACGCGAAGGTGGAGGCCGAGGCCGAGATCCGGGAGCACACCGTGATCGGCTCGAACGTCGTCGTCAAGAGCGGGGCCTTCCTGCACAAGGCCGTCGTGCACGACAACGTCTACATCGGGCAGCAGAGCAACCTGCGCGGCTGCGTGATCGGCAAGAACACGGACATCATGCGGGCCGCCCGGATCGAGGACGGGGCCGTCATCGGGGACGAGTGCCTCGTGGGCGAGGAGTCGATCGTCCAGGGGAACGTCCGGGTCTACCCGTTCAAGACGATCGAGGCCGGCGCCTTCGTCAACACCTCGGTCATCTGGGAGTCGCGCGGTCAGGCGCACCTCTTCGGGGCGCGCGGCGTCTCCGGGATCCTGAACGTGGAGATCACCCCCGAGCTGGCCGTACGGCTGGCGGGGGCGTACGCCACGACGCTGAAGAAGGGCGCGACCGTCACGACGGCGCGTGACCACTCCCGGGGTGCCCGGGCGCTCAAGCGGGCGGTGATCTCGGCCCTGCAGGCGAGCGCCATCGACGTACGGGATCTGGAGAACGTGCCGCTTCCGGTGGCGCGGCAGCAGACCGCGCGGGGGAGTGCCGGCGGGATCATGGTGCGGACCACGCCCGGCGTGCCGGACTCGGTGGACATCATGTTCTTCGACGAGCGCGGGGCCGACCTCTCGCAGGCGGGTCAGCGGAAGCTGGACCGGGTGTTCGCGCGGCAGGAGTACCGGCGGGCCTTCCCCGGGGAGATCGGCGACCTCTCCTTCCCCGCGAGCGTGTTCGACTCGTACACGGGGTCGCTGTTGCGGAACGTGGACACGTCCGGGATCGCCGAGGCGGGGCTGAAGGTCGTCGTGGACGCCTCCAACGGGAGCGCCGGGCTGGTCCTGCCCAGCCTGCTGGGGCGGCTCCAGGTCGACTCGCTGACCATCAATCCCGGGCTCGACGAGTCGCGGCCCACGGAGTCGGCGGAGAGCCGGCGGGCCGGGCTCGTACGGCTGGGGGAGATCGTGGCGTCGGCGCGGGCCGCGTTCGGCGTGCGGTTCGACCCCGTGGGCGAGCGGCTCTCGCTGGTGGACGAGCGGGGGCGGATCATCGAGGACGACCGGGCGCTGCTGGTCCTCCTCGACCTGGTGGCGGCGGAGCGGAGGTCGGGGCGGGTGGCGCTGCCGGTCACGACCACGCGGATCGCCGAGCAGGTGGCCGCGTACCACGGCACGCAGGTGGAGTGGACGACGACCTCGCCCGACGACCTCACGAGGGTCGGCCGGGAGGAGTCGACGATCTTCGGTGGTGACGGGCGCGGCGGGTTCATCGTGCCCGAGTTCAGCAGCGTCTTCGACGGCGCCGCGGCCTTCGTCCGGCTGATCGGGCTCGTGGCGCGTACGCAGCTCACGTTGAGCCAGATCGACGCGCGGATTCCGCGGGCGCACGTCCTGAAGAAGGACATCCCGACGCCGTGGGCGGTGAAGGGGCTGGTCATGCGGCGGGTGGTGGAGGCGGCCGGGAGCCGGTCGGTGGACACCACGGACGGGGTGCGGGTCGTCGAGGCGGACGGGCGCTGGGTGATGGTGCTGCCGGACCCGGCGGAGGCCGTCACCCATCTGTGGGCGGAGGGACCCGACGACGCCTCCGCGCAGGCCCTGCTCGACGAGTGGGCGGTGGTGGTCGAGGGCGCCGGCAGCTGACCGGAACGGAGGGTTCGGCGGGGAGACGCCCGAGGGGCGTCTCCCCGCCGTTCACAGGGGGCATTCGTTGGTAGGCCGTGCGACGTGCGACGATGTGCGGCATGTCGCAGCAGCCCCCCGTTCGGAGCACCGGATCACCGCCCGCGCGCCCGGACGCGTCGATGTCGCTGCTGAACAACGTCATCGACCACGCGCTCGACGACGGCTACGCCGAGGCGACGGCCCGGCGTGCAGCCGAGGGCCCCGGGCTGCCGCGGCCGCTGCGGGCCAAGCTCGGGGTCGCCGCGGGACTCCTGCTCGCCGCCGTCGTGGTGACGGTCGGTGCCGCCGAGGCGCGGATCTCGGCGCCCGTCGTAGCCAAGGAGCGGCAGGACCTGATCGACCGCATCGAGGGTGACACCAAGGCGGCCGACAAGCTGGAGCAGGACGTCAAGCGGATCCGCGCCGAGGTCGGCGCGCGGCAGAGCCAGGCTCTGGAGCAGCACGGCGGCGACCAGGCCGAGCTCGTCGCGCTCCTGTCCGGAGCGACCCCGGTCCACGGGCCGGGCGTGAAGCTCGTCGTCGACGACGCCAAGGGCACCGACACCGGTGGTGGCGGGCCGCGCGAGAGCAGCGGCTTCTCCGACACGGGCCGGGTGCGCGACCGGGACATGCAGCGGGTGGTCAACGGCCTGTGGGAGTCCGGGGCGGAGGCCGTGTCGATCAACGGGCAGCGGCTGACGTCGCTGTCGGCGATCAGGGCCGCGGGTGACGCGATACTGGTGGACAACAGGCCGCTGGTGCCGCCGTACACCGTCCTCGCCATCGGGGACGGTCAGCGGCTGAGCACGGCGTTCCAGGACAGCGCCGACGGGCAGTACCTGCACGTCCTGGTGGAGAACTTCGGGATCAGGAGCAGCATCTCGGCAGAGGGCTACGTGCGCCTGCCGGCCGCGCCGAGCCTGACCGTACGAACAGCAGAGCCGAGGGGGGCCGGGGCGGCGACGCCGTCCGGCGGGGCCACGGCCGACACAGGGAAGGGCACATCGTGATCGCCGTACTGGGCCTGATCGTCGGAGTCGTGGTCGGACTGTTGGTCCGGCCCGAGGTTCCGGCGGTGGTCGAGCCCTATCTTCCGATCGCCGTGGTGGCCGCCCTGGACGCGGTCTTCGGCGGCCTTCGGGCCATGCTCGACGGCATCTTCGTCGACAAGGTCTTCGTGGTGTCGTTCCTCTCGAACGTGGTCGTGGCCGCGCTGATCGTCTTCCTCGGCGACAAGCTGGGCGTCGGCGCGCAGCTGTCCACGGGTGTGGTGGTCGTGCTCGGCATCCGGATCTTCTCGAACGCGGCCGCCATCCGGCGCCATGTCTTCCGGGCGTGACGCCGATGAGTGAGAACGACGCGATGAACGCGAAGCAGAACGAGAACGCGGAGAAGGCCGAGCCCGAGGAGCCGGTGG
Source organism: Streptomyces sp. NPDC020807 (assembly GCF_040641575.1). Lineage (NCBI taxonomy): Bacteria > Bacillati > Actinomycetota > Actinomycetes > Kitasatosporales > Streptomycetaceae > Streptomyces > Streptomyces sp. NPDC020807. The sequence goes on along the minus strand of NZ_JBFADU010000036.1, from coordinate 56,487 downwards.
GCGAGCGCCCCGAGGCCAGGGCTCCGGAGACGGAACCTTCGGGGGGCGAGGCGCCTCCGGCGGCGGAGGCCCCCGTGCGGGAGTCCGGTGCGCGGGAGTCCGGTGCGCGGGAGTCCGGTGCGCGGGAGTCGGCGGGCGCCGAGGCGGCGCCCGCCGTCGAGGGGCCCAGCGGGCGGAGTCGGCTCGTCGCGGCGCTGTGGCCGCCGCGGGTCACGCGTGCCCAGCTCATCGTCGCGCTGCTGCTCTTCGTCCTCGGGCTCGGTCTCGCCATCCAGGTCTCCTCGACCAGCGAGAACAGTGCGCTGCGCGGGGCGCGGCAGGAGGACCTCGTACGGATCCTCGACGAGCTCGACGACCGGACGCAGCGCCTGGAGGACGAGAAGTCGCGCCTGGAGAAGCAGCGGTCGGAGCTGGAGTCCAGCTCCGACCAGGCCGAGGAGGCCCGCAAGCAGACCCAGGAGAAGGAGCGGCAGCTCGGGATCCTGGCCGGCACGGTCGCGGCCGAGGGGCCGGGCATCACGCTGACGGTCGGGGACCCCACCGGCGCGGTCGAGTCGGACATGCTGCTCGACGCCATCCAGGAGCTGCGTGCCGCGGGCGCGGAGGCGATCCAGGTCAACGGCGTGCGGGTGGTGGCGGACAGCTATTTCACCGGTAGTGGTGACGAGATGGCGATCGATGGAACGAAGGTGACCGCTCCGTACGTCTTCAAGGTCATCGGCAAGCCCGAGGATCTCGAGCCCGCGCTCAACATCCCCGGTGGCGTCGTGCAGACCCTCGAGAAGGAGCAGGCCACGGCCGGGGTGGAGCGGTCGACGAAGATCGTCGTCGATGCCTTGCGACCCGCGAAGCGGCCTGACTACGCTCAGTCGTCCTCGACCTAGGACGGTGGAGGAGGGGGTCCCGCGACATGGGCACGACGTTGCGGGGGGTCGGCGCACCACAACGGTGGTGTGTGGTGGAAACTGTCCGGAGGATACGGACGTTGTGAAGGTGTCCGGGTCGGCAGGTGTGAGGATTTCGGTTCGTCCTGCCCCACGGGCGGGTCTGTTTCGGTCAAGGGGAATCGCCCGTGAGTTTTTTTGCGAAGTTGTTCGGCAAGAGCGGACGTGAGGACGGCGGCAACGCCAGGCACCGCGCGTCGCGCCACGCCCAGAGCGAGGAACAGGGCGGCGAGCGCCCGCTGTTCCGCGACGAGGTCGACGGTCAGGGCGGTGACATTTCGGGCACTCAGGGCGCGTCCTCTGTTGACCCGGCCGGTGCCGCCCGCATAGGTTTCGGGGAACCATCAACCTCAAGTACGGGTGGAGGGTTTACCCCCGACCCGTACGCGACACAGACCTCCGCGGGGCAGCCGCGGCAGGAGGACGCGTCCATGCCCGTGTGTACGAGGTGCGGTCACCGCAACGCGGCCGACAGCCGTTTCTGCTCCCAGTGCGGTACGCCGCTGCGCGGCGGGATCGCCGAGCGGGCGTCCGAGACGACGTCGACGATCTCCATCTCGGGCCTTGAGGCGTACGAGGCGGAGGTCACCGGTCAGACGGCGCTCCCGTCCCTGTCGCCCGAGGCGATGGCGGCCGTGGAGGCGCTGCCTCTGGGGTCGGCGCTCCTCGTGGTGCGCCGCGGGCCGAACTCCGGCAGCCGGTTCCTCCTCGACGGGGAGCTGACGACGGCCGGCCGTCACCCGCAGAGCGACATCTTCCTGGACGACTTCACCGTCTCCCGGCGGCATGTCGAGTTCCGGCGGGGACAGGACGGCCGGTTCACCGTCGCCGACGTCGGCAGCCTCAACGGCACGTACGTCAACCGTGAGCCGATCGACTCGGTCGTTCTGTCCAACGGTGACGAGGTGCAGATCGGCAAGTACCGGCTGGTCTTCTACTCGAGCCAGCGGGGCGTCTGACGACACCGAGAAGACTTCAGGGAAGGTCCATGCTGCGAACACCGACGGGCGGTGCCGGAAACGGCGCCGTCACCGCGGGCGAGCGGCTGGTCAGCATCGGCACGGTGCTGAGCCAGTTGCGCGACGAGTTTCCCGAAGTGACGATCTCGAAGATCCGGTTCCTGGAGGCCGAGGGGCTCGTCGAGCCCCGTCGTACGGCGTCCGGGTACCGGAAGTTCAGCCCGCAGGACGTGGAGCGGCTCGCCCAGATCCTGCGGATGCAGCGGGACCACTACCTTCCGCTGAAGGTCATCCGTGAGCACCTCGACGCCCTGGCCCGGGGCGAGCAGATCAAGCTGCCCGCCCCCGGGCGGCGGGAGATCGCCGAAGGCCCCTGGGAGGCGGAGGGCGAGCGCCCCACCGCCGCACGCGTCGGGCGGGCCGAGCTGCTCGCCGCCGCCGAGGTGACGGAGGTCGAGCTCGCGGAGTGGGAGTCGTTCGGCCTGATCTCCGAGGAGCGGGGCGGCGGCTACGACGCCGAGGCCGTCACGGTCGCGAGACTTGTCGCGGATCTGGGGAGATTCGGTCTCGAACCTCGTCATCTTCGGGGAGTGAAGGCGGCGGCCGACCGCGAGGCGGCGCTGCTCGAGCAGATGGTCGCTCCGCTGCGCCGGCACCGTAATCCGCAGACCAGAGCCCATGCGGAGGCCACGGCGAAGGAGCTCGCCGAGCTGTCGGTGCGGCTGCACGCGGCGTTCGTTCAGTCCGCTCTGGGCATCCGGCTCCAGTGATCTTGGAGGGGCCCGACTATCCAAACCGGTCGGGCACGTCCTAGGGTTGCTGTGTGAACGAGCTCGACGTTGTGGGTGTCCGGGTGGAAATGCCCTCCAACCAGCCGATCGTGCTCCTGCGAGAAGTGGGAGGCGATCGGTACCTCCCCATCTGGATCGGACCGGGTGAGGCGACCGCGATCGCCTTCGCGCAGCAGGGCGTGGCCCCGCCGCGCCCGCTGACGCACGACCTGTTCAAGGACGTGCTGGAGGCCGTGGGCCAGGAGCTGACCGAGGTCCGGATCACGGATCTGCGAGACGGGGTCTTCTATGCCGAGCTGGTCTTCGCCAGCGGTGTCGAGGTGAGTGCCCGGCCTTCGGACGCGATAGCGCTGGCGCTGCGGACGGGGACGCCGATCTACGGCAGCGACGGTGTGCTGGACGACGCCGGCATCGCGATCCCCGACGAGCAGGAGGACGAGGTGGAGAAGTTCCGCGAGTTCCTCGACCAGATCTCACCGGAGGACTTCGGGACCAACAGCCAGTGAGGCGCGTGGCCTGAGCGCGTGGCCTGATCTCGGGGTGCTGTCAGCACATTCGAGTAGCCTTTCCCCGCAGAGAGATACGGGAAACCACTCTCAGGGTGATTATCACTCGGCGTGCCGAGTGTGGCGATCGTTGACGCACCCCGAGTGACTGCCTACCTTCGTGTGGGCAGGTCAAGGACGGAGGGTCGGCGTGATGAGCAGCGCGGACGGTACGGCAGGGAGCTCGGTCGGACGTGTGTCCGCGGAGCCGGGGCCGTATCCGCTTCACGGCAGTGTGGGCGACTTCGGCAGCGACGCGAGTACGAGTCCGTCGGCCGACGAGATCGGGTACCGCGGGCCCACGGCCTGCGCGGCGGCCGGCATCACCTACCGCCAACTGGACTACTGGGCGCGCACCGGGCTCGTGGAGCCGAGTGTGCGGCCCGCGTACGGGTCGGGGACCCAGCGCCTCTACAGCTTCCGTGACGTCGTCGTCCTGAAGATCGTCAAGCGTTTCCTCGACACCGGGGTGGCGCTGCAGAACATCCGGGCGGCTGTGCAGCACCTGCGGGCCCGGGGCTTCCGCGATCTGGAGCGGATGACGCTGATGAGCGACGGGGCGACCGTCTACGAGTGCTCCTCGCCCGACGAGGTCGTCTCGCTGCTCCAGGGCGGGCAGGGCGTCTTCGGGATCGCCGTCGGCGTGGTCTGGCGGGACGTGGAGGCCGCGCTGTCGCAGCTGCACGGGGAGCGGGTCGACACGGGCGAGACGCTCGTCGGGAACAACCCGGGTGACGAGCTGGCCCGGCGGCGGCGCGACAAGGCCGTCTGAGGCCGCGTCTCCCCGTTGTCAGTGGCATGGGGCAGCATCAAAGCTGTGAGAGCCGTGCCCACGATCCTGCATCTCGACATGGATGCGTTCTTCGCCGCCGCCGAGCAGGCGGCGAAGCCCAGCCTGCGCGGAAAGCCCGTCGTCGTCGGCGGGCTCGGGCCGCGCGGGGTGGTCGCCACCGCCTCGTACGAGGCGCGGCGGCTCGGGGTCCACTCGGCCATGCCGATGGGGCAGGCGCGGCGGCTCGCGCCGAACGCCGCGTACCTCGTGCCCAGGTTCTCGTTCTACCGGTCCATCAGCGAACAGGTCATGGAGCTGCTCGGGCGGCTGTCGCCGCTCGTGGAGCCGCTCAGCCTGGACGAGGCCTTCGTGGATCTGGAGGCCGGGGGCGTCGCCGAGGACAGCGCGGGCGCGCGGGCCGTCGGCGAGCGGCTGCGGGCCGACATCCTGGCGACGACCGGGCTGACCGGTTCGGTGGGGCTCGCCGGGTCGAAGATGATCGCGAAGATCGCCTCGGAGGAGGCGAAGCCGGACGGGCTGGTGCTGATCGAGCCGGGCACGGAGCGGCAGCTGCTCGGTCCGCGGTCCGTGCGGATCCTGCCCGGGGTCGGGCCCGCGACCGGGGAGCACCTGAGACGGGCCGGCATGACCACGGTGGCCGATCTCGCCGAGGCCGGCGAGGACGAGCTCGTACGGCTCCTGGGGCGGGCTCACGGGGGGTCGCTGTTCCGGATGGCGCAGGGGTACGACGACCGGGCCGTGGTGGCCGAGCGGGACGCCAAGTCGGTGTCCGTGGAGGACACCTTCGACGTGGACCTGCACGACCGGGTGCGGATCAGGGTCGAGGTCGAGCGGCTCGCCGAGCGGTGTGTGGGGCGGCTGCGGGCCTCGGGGCACTCGGGGCGGACGATCGTGCTGAAGGTGCGGCGGTTCGACTTCTCGACGCTGACCCGGTCCGAGACGCTGCGGGGGCCGACGGACGACCCGATGGTGGTGCGGGAGGCCGCGGGGCGGCTTCTGGAGGCGGTGGACACGACCGGGGGTGTGCGGCTGCTCGGCGTCGGGGTCAGCGGGCTCGCGGACTACACGCAGGAGGATCTGTTCGCCCAGGCCGAGGCGGCTGAGGCAGCTGAGGCGGCAGCGGCCGCCGTGGTCGCCGGGGCCGCTGTCACGGGCTCTGGAGAGGCCGTGGGGGACGCCGTGGCGCTACCCGGGGCAGAGGGGCCCGAGGCCGCTCCGGAGGCCGTGGAGCGGCGCTGGGCGCCCGGGCTCGACGTACGGCATGCCGAGTACGGGCCCGGGTGGGTCCAGGGGAGCGGGGTGGGGCGGGTCACGGTGCGGTTCGAGGAGCCGTGGACGGTGCCGGGGCGGGTGCGGACCTTCCCGGTGGACGACCCGGAGCTCGAACCCTCGGAGCCGGTGCCGCTGGTGCGCGGTGCGGCGCAGACCGCCCCGGAGAGGTGACCGGGCGGCGTGAGGGTTCTCCCCGGCGGCGGACGCGCGAGGGTGCCGGAGGCCGGCGTCAGGGGCCCTCCTGGCCCGCGAGGCGGCCGAAGTCGGTGTCCGGGGCGTCCTGGGGCGCGGGGGGCAGGTCGAGTCTGTAGTGGCGGTAGAGCTGGAGCTCCTGTGCGGGGGAGAGGTGGCGGCCCACGCCGAAGTCGGGGGCGTCCTTGATGAGGGCACGCTCGTACGGGACGTGCAGGCCGTCGTCGAGCAGGTCGCTCGGTTCCAGCGGGACGAAGGCGTCCCGGCTGAACAGGCCCGTGCGGACCGCGGCCCATTCGGGGACTCCGGTCGCGTCGTCCAGGTACACCTCGTCCACGGTTCCGATCTTGTTTCCGTTCCGGTCGAACGCCTTGCGGCCGATCAGGCTGCGCGGATCGATGTCGGTCTGCACGGTCCCTCCAACTGGTCGCAACTGCTCTACACCCCTACGAAAGTGCACAACTGGGATGTCGGCCACTTGAGCGATAGGGTCCGCAACCTCGCTGGTAGGCTGGCTGTGGCTGTCGACCCCGTGCGGGAGAGTCCCCCGGAGAAACCTTCCGGTGGGCGCCGAAGGAGCAAATCCTCCCCGGAATCTCTCAGGCCCCTGTACCGCGCGGACGAGGTCACTCTGGAAAGCAGAGCGGTGTCCGACGGCACGCGCTCTCACCGACGGTGAAAGCCGGCGTGCCGCGAGGCGTGCCGGTGAAACTCTCAGGTTGAGATGACAGAGGGGGAGGCCGTCCGGGTACCCGCGCCGTGGTGCCCCTCGCAGGTCGTGACGACCAGGAGGCCTCCGTACATGACCGCCAACCGCATTCCGCTCTCCGAGCTCGAGCAGGGCATCCCGTTCGAGCAGCGGCACATCGGGCCCGACGCCGAGGCGCGGGCCAAGATGCTCGCTCAGGTCGGCTTCGGCTCGCTCGACGAGCTCACCGCCGCCGCGGTGCCGGACGTGATCAAGAACGCCGAGGCGCTGGGCCTGCCCGCCGCCCGCACCGAGGCAGAGGTCCTCGCCGAGCTGCGCACGCTCGCCGACCGCAACCAGGTCCTCGCCCCGATGATCGGCCTGGGCTACTACGGCACCTTCACGCCGCCGGTCATCCTCCGCAACGTGATGGAGAACCCCGCCTGGTACACGGCCTACACGCCGTACCAGCCGGAGATCTCCCAGGGCCGCCTGGAGGCCCTCCTCAACTTCCAGACCATGGTCGCCGACCTGACCGGTCTGCCCACCTCCGGCGCCTCCCTCCTCGACGAGGGCACCGCCGCCGCCGAGGCCATGGCCCTCGCCCGGCGCGTCGGCAAGGTCAAGAACGGCGTCTTCCTCGTCGACGCCGACGCCCTGCCGCAGACGATCGCCGTCATCGAGACCCGCGCCGAGCCGACCGGTGTCGAGGTCGTCGTCGCCGACCTCAGCGAGGGCATCCCCGCGGAGATCGCCGAGCGCGGCGTCTTCGGCGTCCTGCTCCAGTACCCGGGCGCCTCCGGTGCCGTCCGCGACATCAAGCCGCTGATCGACGCCGCCCACGAGCTCGGCGCGATCGTCACCGTCGCCGCCGACCTCCTCGCGCTGACGCTGCTCACCTCGCCCGGCGAGCTGGGCGCGGACATCGCCGTCGGCACCACCCAGCGCTTCGGCGTCCCGATGGGCTTCGGCGGTCCGCACGCCGGTTACATGGCGGTCCAGGACAAGCACGCCCGCTCCCTGCCGGGCCGCCTCGTCGGCGTCTCCGTCGACGCCGACGGCAACCGCGCCTACCGACTGGCCCTCCAGACCCGCGAGCAGCACATCCGCCGCGAGAAGGCCACCAGCAACATCTGCACCGCCCAGGTGCTCCTCGCCGTCATGGCCGGCATGTACGCCGTCTACCACGGCCCGGACGGCCTGAAGCAGATCGCCGAGCGCACCCACCGGTACGCCGCGATCCTCGCCGCGGGTCTGACCGCCGGCGGCGTCGACGTCGTGCACGGCTCGTACTTCGACACCCTCACCGTCCGCGTCCCCGGCAAGGCCGACGAGGTCGTCGCCGCCGCCCGCGCGGCCGGCGTGAACCTCTACCGCGTCGACGCCGACCTCGTCTCGATCTCCTGTGACGAGACCACCGGCCGCGAGCAGCTCGCCGCCGTCTGGGGTGCCTTCGGCGTGACGGCCGACATCGAGGCGCTCGACGCCTCCGTCGAGGACACCCTGCCGTCCGCTCTGCTGCGCTCCGACGCGTACCTGACCCACCCGGTCTTCCACGCGCACCGCTCCGAGACCTCGATGCTGCGCTACCTGCGCCGCCTCGCGGACCGCGACTACGCGCTGGACCGCGGCATGATCCCGCTCGGCTCCTGCACGATGAAGCTGAACGCGACCACCGAGATGGAGCCGGTGACCTGGCCCGAGTTCGGCCAGATCCACCCCTTCGCCCCGGTCGACCAGGCGCAGGGCTACGTCACGCTCATCACCGAGCTGGAGGAGCGCCTCGCCGAGGTCACCGGCTACGACAAGGTGTCGATCCAGCCGAACGCCGGCTCGCAGGGCGAGCTGGCCGGTCTGCTGGCCGTCCGCGCCTACCACCGCGCCAACGGCGACCTCCAGCGCACCGTCTGCCTCATCCCGTCCTCCGCGCACGGCACCAACGCCGCCTCCGCGGTCATGGCCGGCATGAAGGTCGTCGTGGTCAAGACCGCCGACGACGGCGAGGTGGACGTCGCGGACCTGCGCGCCAAGATCGAGCAGTACCGCGACGAGCTGTCCGTGCTGATGATCACCTACCCGTCGACGCACGGCGTCTTCGAGGAGCACGTCGCCGACATCTGCGCCGAGGTCCACGAGGCCGGCGGCCAGGTGTACGTCGACGGCGCCAACCTCAACGCGCTCGTCGGCCTCGCCAAGCCGGGCAAGTTCGGCGGCGACGTGTCGCACCTGAACCTGCACAAGACCTTCTGCATCCCGCACGGCGGCGGCGGCCCCGGTGTCGGCCCGGTCGGCGTGCGGTCCCACCTGGCCCCGTACCTCCCGAACCACCCGCTCCAGCCCACCGCGGGCCCGGAGACGGGCGTCGGCCCGATCTCGGCCGCCCCGTGGGGCTCCGCCGGCATCCTGCCGATCTCGTGGTCGTACGTCCGCCTGATGGGCGGCGAGGGCCTCAAGCGCGCCACGCAGGTGGCCGTGCTCGCGGCGAACTACATCGCCAAGCGCCTCGAGCCGCACTTCCCGGTGCTCTACACCGGCCCGGCCGGTCTGGTCGCCCACGAGTGCATCGTGGACCTCCGTCCGCTCTCGAAGGAGACGGGCGTCACCGTCGACGACATCGCGAAGCGCCTCATCGACTACGGCTTCCACGCCCCGACGATGTCCTTCCCGGTCGCCGGCACGCTGATGATCGAGCCGACCGAGTCCGAGGACCTCACCGAGCTCGACCGCTTCTGCGACACGATGATCGCCATCCGCGGCGAGATCGAGAAGGTCGCCTCCGGCGAGTGGCCCGCCGAGGACAACCCGCTGCACAACGCCCCGCACACCGCGGCCTCGCTGGGCGGCGAGTGGAACCACGCGTACACCCGCGACGAGGCCGTCTTCCCGGCCGGTGTCTCGGCCGCCGACAAGTACTGGCCGCCGGTCCGCCGCATCGACGGCGCCTTCGGCGACCGGAACCTGGTCTGCTCCTGCCCGCCCATGGACGAGTACGACCACTGAGTCGCTCGGGAGGCCGGCCGCACATGAGCTGAGCCACTCGTGAGACGAGGGCCGGTCCGGAGGATCTCCTCCGGGCCGGCCCTCGGCGTTTCCTGGCCTCGTCCGCTCGCCGCCTCAGGCGGCGGTCGTCACCTGTCCCGCCGTCAGCGGCCGGTGCGGGGCGATGATCTGCCCGTCCGGCAGCAGTTCACCGGTGTCCTCGAAGAGCAGGACGCCGTTGCACAGCAGGCTCCAGCCCTGCTCCGGGTGGTGCGCCATCAGTCGGGCCGCCTCCCGGTCGGCGGAGTCGGCGGTGGGACAGGCAGGCTGGTGCTGGCACATGGGTGGGTTCTTTCGCTGCGTCGTCGTGGTGGATGTCCTGCGGCTCTTCGCGCTCATCGCCGCCCCCGTCGGTCGGTTGGGTTCCGGTCCCAGTCTTGCCCCCTGGACGGGCTTCCGCAGGTATTTCGCGTCAGCTCGTCCTCTTCGGGGAAGACGCATCACCCCCAGGGGCGGTTCGCGCCAACTGCACCGTCTCTTCGGGTGGTTCGGGGTGGTCCGAGCGGGCTAGTCCGTACGGGAGGTGTGTTCGGGTGGCGCGTTCGGGTGCGGGTTTCGGACAGCAGTGCGCCCCGTGACCCGGTCGGGCCGCGGGGCGCGGTCTGGGGTCTCGGCGCGGTGGATCAGGCGGGCGCCGCGGAGCCCAGGAGGGGCGGCGGCGCGAGACGCGTACTGAGCACGGGCAGGAGATCGGCCACCTGGTACGGCCGGTGGGCCGCGATTCCCGGCGGGGCGGGAGCGAGGGGAACGAGGAGATCGGCCGCGGCCGGGACGACGGTGGTGCCGTCGGCCTCCGGTTCGGCGTGCAGCCAGAGCGTCAGCATGTAGAGCTCCGGTACGGAGAGGAGCCGGGGCTGGTACGGGGTCGGCAGCGCCTCGGCCTGGACCAGGGCCCGTTCCGTCGACGTGACGTACGGCCCCTCGAAGAAGTGGGAGAAGGTCCAGCCGTCCGGGGTGAGCATGGTGTCCGCGGCGGCGATGGCCCGGTCGCCGCCGCGGATCAGGAAGCGCCAGCCGGCGAGACGGATGCGGGGTGCCCGTCCCGGTGCTCCCGTGACGTCGAGGACGTGCACGGGAAGCGGGAGTTCGGGGCTCAGCGGTCCCTGCGCGGCCCGCAGTGCGGGCGTTCGCGCCTCGCGGACGGCGGTCGGGGAACCGAGGGCCGCGAGGACGCTGCGGAGGGCAGGCGCGGGGGCCGGGGTGGGTCGGAGCATGGTGGGTCGCCTCTCACTCAGGAGACACGGTGATGCGTGGGCAAATACGACGGCGCTGTCGGCGGCGCGGCCAGAGCGGGGCCGTGGGGGCATGGGTGCATGCCGGGCACCAACACTCTGCCTCGTCCGCGGAGTTTATACGACACGTGTTCACGCATCGTTTCCGCTAGACGGCCCCGATATTTCTGGCAAGGCGCCAACAAGCCTTATTCCCAGGTTCGTTCACCGGGAATCATCGTGGCCGCGCGTTCGTCACCTGGGTATTTCCCGACGCGCCGGACGGCTGAATTCGGATCCCCTGTCAAGGGGTAATGCGACATTGGTATATGTCGGTGTGTCATGCCTTCGGTACCTGCTGGTGAGGGGCTTCCTTCAGCCTATCTTCCGGCGGTCCCGATGCGCAGGCGTTGTGGATCAGTCGGGTGGGCATCATGGTCCGAGACGTGCGGCCGCCGGTGCGGCCGTCCACTGTGGGAGGGACGCTTCGATGGGGGAGAAGGTCGACGCTGCCGGGTTCGACCCGACCGACCGGCAGCAGTACCGGAGAAAGCTCCAGCAGTGCCTGGCGGGACTCGCGAGGCTCCTGGCGGAGAAGAGGTTCGACCGTCCCCGGAATCTCATGGGACTGGAGATCGAACTCAATCTGGCCGGCCCCGACGGACTGCCCCGGATGCTCAACGCCCCGGTCCTGGAAAGGATCGCGAGCTCCGATTTCCAGACCGAACTGGGAATGTTCAACCTGGAAGTGAACATCGCCCCGCACCAGCTCGACGGGAGGGTATTCGACCGGCTCGCCGAGGAGATCGGAACCGGCATCGGATATGCCGACCGCAAGGCCCGCGAGCTCGACGCGAGCGTCGTCATGATCGGCATACTCCCCACGCTCGCCGAGAGCGACCTCGTCCTGGAGAACCTCTCCGTCGCCGACCGCTACACGCTCCTCAACGACGAGATCCTCCAGGCGAGGGGCGAGGACTTCACCCTCGACATCCACGGGGTGGAACGCCTCCTGTGCACCTCGGCGTCGATCGTGCCCGAGGCCGCCTGCACCTCCGTCCAGCTCCACCTGCAGGTGACCCCGGCCCGGTTCCCCGCCGTCTGGAACGCCGCCCAGGCGGTCTCCGGCGTGCAGATCGCACTCGGCGCCAACGCCCCCTTCGTCTTCGGCCGCGAGGTGTGGCGCGAGTCGCGGCCCCCGCTCTTCACGCAGGCCACCGACACCCGACCGCCCGAGCTCCAGTCCCAGGGGGTCAGGCCGCGCACCTGGTTCGGGGAGCGGTGGGTGGACTCGGTGTACGACCTCTTCGAGGAGAACCTCCGCTACTTCCCCGCCCTGCTCCCGATCTGCGACGAGGAGGACCCCCTCCTCGTCCTGGACCGGGGCGGGGTGCCGAAGCTCCACGAGCTCGTGCTGCACAACGGCACGGTCTACCGCTGGAACCGGCCGGTCTACGGGTGGGTCGACGGCGTCCCGCACCTGCGCGTCGAGAACCGCGTCCTGCCCGCCGGGCCGACCGTCACCGACGTGATCGCCAACGCCGCCTTCTACTACGGGCTCGTGCGCTCGCTCGCCGACGACCCGCGGCCGGTGTGGAAGCGGATGGCCTTCGAGGACGCCGAAGCCAACTTCGACACCGCCTGCCGGTACGGCATCGAAGCGGAGCTGCGCTGGCCCCGGGCGGGACGCGCGGGCGGCGTCGCGACCCTCCCGGCCGTACGACTCGTCCTCGACGAGCTGCTGCCGCTCGCCGCGGCCGGGCTCGACGCCTGGCGCATCGAGCCCGCGGACCGGGACTTCTACCTCGGGGTCATCGAGCAGCGCTGCCTGCGGCGGGTCAACGGCGCCTCCTGGCAGGCGGACACCTTCCACAAGGCGCGGGAGGCGGGGCTGAGCCGGGAGGCGGCGCTCGCGGCGACGACGCGGCGGTACCGGACGCTGATGGAGGAGGGCGAGCCGGTGCACCTGTGGCCGGTCGGGATCGACTGACGGTCGTCGGGAGCGTCGGACGCCTGTCGGGATCTACCGGCGGTCGTCGGGAGCGTCGGACGCCCGTCGGGGTCGTCGGACGCCCGTCGGGATCTACTGGCGGTCGCCTCCCGCCGCGGCGGTCCGCTCTTCGGCCGCTCTCTTCCCCGTCGTATGGGTGATCATGTCCAGGTAGTCGGCATGGGCCCGCGACGGGGAAGTGGAGACAGGTGTGGTGTCGGAGCAAGACGTGAGGGACGCTTCCCTGCCCCCCGGTGGCCTGCCGCGCAAGGTGCTGCGCTCCGAGACGCTGATCGTGCTCGCGCTCTCGCTCGGCGCGAGCGCGGTCTCGTCCCTCATCAGCTTCATCGGCTCCCTGACCAAACCCGGTGCCCTCAAGGAGCAGGCGGCGACCCTCAACGGGTCGTACGCGCCCGGCCGCCCGTGGCTCGACCTCTCGTGGCAGCTCTTCGGCATCGCCTCGGCGCTCGTGCCGGTCGTCCTCGTCGCCCATCTGCTGCTGCGCGAGGGCGTCGGGATGCGGGCCATCGGCTTCGACCGCACCCGGCCCTGGCCGGACCTGGGGCGCGGCGCGCTGGTCGCGGCCGGCATCGGCAGCGCCGGGCTCGCGTTCTACCTGGCGGCGCGGGCGTCCGGGTTCAACCTGACGGTCGTGCCGGAGTCACTCCCGGACGTGTGGTGGAAGTACCCCGTCCTGATCCTGTCGGCGATCCAGAACTCCGTACTGGAGGAGGTGATCGTCGTCGGCTATCTGCTGCGCAGACTGGGGCAGTTGGGCTGGACGCCGATGGCGGCGCTGGTCGCGAGTTCGGTGCTGCGCGGCTCGTACCACCTGTACCAGGGGATCGGCGGCTTCGTCGGCAACGTGGTGATGGGGGTCGTCTTCGTGCTCCTGTACCGGCGCTGGGGGCGGGTCGGGCCGCTGGTGGTGGCGCACGCGCTGCTCGACATCGTGGCGTTCGTGGGATACGGGCTGCTCGCGGGCAAGGTGGGGTGGCTGCCCACCGGGTGACCCTCAGGCGTGCAGCTCGCCCTCGACGACCGTCACCGCGTGGCCGGACAGCAGGGTGCGTTCGCCGCGCAGGCGGGTCCGGACGAGGCCCGTGCGGGCGCCGCCCTGGAAGCCGGTGAGGTCGTCGCGGCCGAGGCGGGCCGCCCAGTACGGGGCGAGGGCGGTGTGGGCGCTGCCGGTGACCGGGTCCTCGGCGATGCCGACGGCGGGGAAGAAGCAGCGGGAGACGAAGTCGTAGCCCTCGGAGGGGTTCTCGGCGCGGGCGGTGGCGATGATGCCGCGCGAGGAGAGCGTCACGAGGGCCGGGACGTCCGGGGTGAGCCCGCGGACCGTGGCCTCGTCACGGAGCTCGACGACGAGGTCGCCGATGTGGGCGGCCGTGTCGTGGACGGCGAGCACCTCGGCGCCGAGCGCCCGCTCCAGGCCCTCGGGGGTGGGGACCCGGGTGAGGGAGGACGTCGGGAAGTCCATGGTGATCGTGCCGTCCGCCTCGGCCGTGGCGCCGAGGACGCCCGAGCGGGTCGCGAAGCGGACGGTTCCGGTCGCCGCGCCGGTGGTGTGCAGGACGTGGGCCGTGGCGAGGGTCGCGTGGCCGCACATGTCGACCTCCGTGGTGGGGGTGAACCAGCGCAGGGCCCAGTCCGCCTCGCCGCCGGCCGGGAGGGGGTGCGCGAACGCCGTCTCGGAGAGGTTCACCTCCGCCGCGACCTTCCGGAGCCAGGTGTCGTCGGGGAAGGAGTCGAGGAGGAGGACGCCCGCCGGGTTTCCGGAGAAGGGCTGGTCAGTGAAGGCGTCGACGATTCGGATCCGCATGCGGACGACCGTACAAGGCGGGGGAGCCGGCGGAACAAGGCCAATCGCGGATCACTGGACCGCATTTTTCCCTCGGCGCGGGCGCGAGGGCGCGAGGGCGCGCGGGCACGCTGACGCGCGTGCAGGTCGGCGGGTTGGCGGGCCGGCGAGCAGACGGGCGGGGTCACAGAGGTGAGAGGAGCATGAGGATCTCGTCTCGGTCGTCCTCGGCGCCCATGCGGAGCGCGCCGGGCCAGCGGCCGATCTCCTGCCAGCCGAGGCGGCCGTAGAAGTCCTCGAGGCCGATGCCGCCGCGTGCGGCGAGCCGCAGCTGTTCGAGGCCCATCTCGTCGCGGGCGATCGTCCGGGCCCGGCGCATCAGGCCCGCTCCGACGCCGAGCCCGCGTGCCCGGAGGCTCGTCTGGACGTGGTGGACGCTGCCCCAGTGCGCGACGAGCGGGAACGGGTCGCGGCGCAGGTGCAGCCAGCCGGCGAGGGAGTCGTCGAGGGTCGCGAGGACCAGGCGGCTGCTCGCCGGGTCGAGGCTCGTCACGATGCGGTCGACCGCGGCGGTCACCTCGGCCGGGTCGACCGGCGGGAAGGGGAAACCCGCGGCGCCGCCCGCGTCGCTGACCTCCGTCCAGCACGCGGCGAGCGACGCGACGAGGGTGTGGGACACCGAATCGGGGGTGACGAGCTGGGTGTAGTGGGGGACGGCGGGGCGGTCGTCGATCATGGCGGGATCCTCGCACCTCCGCGCTGAGCGCTCAGTGCTCGGTGTCGGTGTCGGTGTCGCCGTCGGCGGCGAGGAGTTCGCGCTTCACGCGCGCGTACTCGGCCACGGCCCGCGGACCGCCGCGGTGGTACTCGGCCCAGAAGTCAGGGCGTTGCCAGCGGGCGTCCGCCAGGCGGGTGCGGCCGTCGGCGATGACCAGGGTCCAGCCCGGCGGTACGCGGGCGTCCACCGTCTCGAAGTCGGCGGCGTCCCAGAGAAGGCCGGGATCGGGCGTGGTCGGGCCGAGGACGCGGATCTGGCAGTCGATGTCGTGCGCGACCAGCTCCAGGACCGGGTAGACACCGCCGACGTGGACGCCGTCGTACGCGGTGACCGGGACGCCGGCTTCGGGGTGGGTGATGCGCAGGCATCTGACGCGCATGGTGAACTCCGGTGGGTGGCGGGGCTGGAGGGCGGGGGCGGCGGGGCACCTGGCGGTGGGGGTCGGCTTCGGGTCGCGCTCGCCCCGCTCTCGGTGACGAGGGTGATCGTAGGCCCGGTCGGTCCGCCGGCGGGGCGGCCGCCGCCCTGTCCTGCCGTGAGCGTCGGGGCTCAGCGCAGCCGTCGCGCGCGCAGCACCACGTCGTCCGTGTGGTGCGCGCCGGCACCGCCTTCGGGCGCCACGCGGGGGCGCTGTTCGTCCGCCTCCACCTCCCAGGCGTCGGTGAGCAGGGCGGCCACCATCGAGGGCCAGACGTAGTCGGCGGGGTCGAAGCCGCTGTCGTGCGCCTGCTGCGTCTCCATCCCGGCGTGGTGGACGAGCAGCAGCACGCCGCCGGGCGCGACGGCCGCGAGCAGCGCCCGCTCGGCCGCGGCGTCGGGGGTGCGCAGCAGCGCCGGATACTGCGCGGAGACCAGGTCGAAGGAGGCCGGTGGGAGCGCCGCTTCCGCCAGCCCCGCGTGGACCCAGCGGACGTCGACGCCCGCGTCCCGCGCGTGCCCGGCCGCCCGCTCCAGCGCCACGCCCGAGACCTCGAGCGCGGTCACGTCCCAGCCGCCGCGGGCGAGCCAGACGGCGTCCGCGCCCTCGCCGCAGCCGACGTCGAGCACCCGCCCGGGGGTGAGCCCGGCGACCTCGGCCACGAGCGCGCCGTTGGGCTGCCCGCTCCACAGCTGGTGGCGGTCGGAGTACCGCTGGTCCCACTCCGCCCGTACGGCGGGGTCTCCGACGTATCCGTCGCCGGGCAGGGGAGTGGCGGGTGCAGGCGATTCCGCCGCGATGTTGTCGGTCATGGGCCCAACGTCGTTGACCGTGCCCCGGTCGCGCCACTCCTGTTGCCGCTCTGGCAAAACGGCCGTCCCACGGGGGCATGTGGGCTCGGTTTCTTGCTCGACGAACAGTTCCGATATATCGTTGACGCATCGCGACAGTTCAACGATGACTTTCGAGAGAGGAGCGTTGCGATGCGTTCACATGGACACGAGTACGGAAACGGACACGGAGCCGGTCGTGGGGCCTGCGGCCCCGGACCTCGTGGGGGATTCGAAGGGCGCCGGGCCGCGTTCGGGCCGTTCGGGCCCGGCGGGTTCGGGCCCGGCCCCTTCGGGCCGGGGTTCGGCGGGCGAGGCCGCGGTGGCGGCCGGGGGAGGGCGCGGCGCGGTGACGTGCGCGCGTCGATCCTGGCGCTCCTGAAGGACCGCCCGATGCACGGTTACGAGATGATCCGCGAGATCGGGGAGCGGAGCGACGGGGCCTGGAAGCCCAGCCCCGGCTCGGTCTACCCGACCCTCCAGATGCTGGAGGACGAGGGGCTGATCACCAGCGCGAGCGAGGGTGGCAAGAAGCTGTTCACCCTCACCGACGCCGGGCGCGCCGAGGCCGAGCAGGGGCCCGAGGCTCCTTGGGAAGAGGCCGGGCGCGGGGTGGACTGGGAGGCGGTGAACGAGATCCGGCAGGCCGGCTTCGGCCTGATGGAGGCGTTCGGGCAGGTCTGGAAGACCGGCACCGCCGAGCAGCGGCAGAAGGCCGTGGGCGTGATCAACGACGCCCGGAAGAAGCTGTACCTGATCCTTGCCGACGAGGGCTGAGATCGGGAGTACGGGAGAGGGCCCCGCGACGTCGTGTCGCGGGGCCCTCTCCCGTGTCCGCGGTCAGGCCATCAGGGCGGACCGAGTCCGCGGTCAGGCCACCAGGCCGGCGAGCTTGCGGAGCGACTCCGTCAGCGCCGCCGTCGCCGAGTCCTTGAGCTTGCCCGCCATCAGCGAGACCGCCGCACCGGTGAACTCGCCGTCGATCCGCATCGTCGTCGCCTCGCCGTCCGCCGCCAGCGAGTAGCGCGTGCCGACGATCACGCCCATCGGGCCCTTGCCCCGGATGGCGAGGGTCCGTCCGGCCTCCAGCTCCTCGACCGTCCAGAGGACCTCCGCCGGGAATCCCATCAGCTTCATGTTCTCGGTGAAGGTGGCGCCCGCCTCCAGGGACGCCGGGCCACCGTTCGGGAAGCTGGTGTGCGTGGCGTTCCACTCCCCGTACGAGGAGAAGTCCGTGAGGCGCTCCCAGACCTTCCCGGTCGGCGCCTCGATCCGTGCCTCCGCGCTGACTTCGGCCATGCGACCACCCCTTCAGGCGTGCCAACTCGTTCCGGTGTCGCGGAACGTAGCCGGGTGGCCGTGAACATTCAATACTGATGAACCGTCAGTTCTGCGGTGGCCGGTCCCGTGCCGTCACCGATCCACCAGATCTCCGCCGAGTCGAAACTGTCGGAGGCGCGCGGCGCCCCGTCCTCCTCGTGGCAGTGGAACGCGGCCCAGAACAGATCGGCGGGCAGCGCCTCCCGGGGTGCGTACACCCGGTACACGTACTGCCGCCCGTCGACCGCGAGCAGCGCCACCATCCAGAACACGATCGTAGGACGAACGGCAACGGGCCTGTGGTTGCGGAGGGGGCGCAATGCAAGGCGGCTCGCGCCCCTGGACGGGATCTGCCGGAATCTCCTCCGTGAGGATGAGGCGCCGCGCGCCTGTGCCCACCCCCGGTGGGACGCGGACATGCTTCTCGGCGCCGATGTGTCCGCGGCCAAGGCCTGATGAGGTGGAAAGGTGCAGCGTCCCGACTCCCGCCTTCCCGCGCCGCTCGGGCGGTCCCTTGCCCGCGCCGAGTCGGCTTTTCCGTCTCCGGCCCAGTCTCCGTCCTCACCTGCGGCCCCGTACCCGCCCCTGTACCCGTCCCCGGCCCCGTATCAGGCTCCGTCCCCGGCTTCTTCCTCTCCGCTGGAGCCCTCGCTCGTGGTGGCGCTGTCGAGCGCGCGTCGGAGAGCCCTGCGGGACGGCGACCGGCAGATCGACACCGCTCACCTCCTCCACGCGCTCGTCGAGTCCGACCCGGACGTCGTCGCGGTCTTCGACGGCGACCGTCAGCTCGCCCGCGTGCTCGGCTACCTCGCCCAGCGCTCCATCGGGTACGGACTCCGGTGGCAGCGCTCGGTGGAGGGGCCCGGGGAGGGGGCGGGCGTCCAGGTCCCCGGGTGGTCGCCCTTCGCCGTCGCCGCCCTGGAAGGGGCCGTGCTGAGGGCCGCCGGGCGCGGTGCCGAGCGGGTCCGCGCGCTCGATCTGTTCGCCCTCGTCGTCGCCGGTGACCCCGGGTGCAGGGCCGTCGAGGTGCTGCGGCGGGCCGGGGTCGATCCGGCCGCCCTGGGGGCCCGTGTCGCCGGGAAGGCCGCGCTGCCGTCTCAACAGGTGTAACGGGGGTTACGCGCCTGACGACGTCCTGTCATCATGGCCCGATGCACGCGTCTCAGGGGAGAAGCGCCGGCCTGGGACTAGCCCTGGCATCGGCCTTCGCATTCGGTGGTTCAGGAGTGGCGGCCAAGCCGCTCATCGAGGCGGGGCTCGACCCGCTTCACGTGGTGTGGCTGCGCGTCGCGGGCGCCGCGCTCGTCATGCTTCCCGTGGCCTGGCGCCACCGGGACCTCCTGCGCCGCAAACCCGCCCTCCTCGTGGGATTCGGCCTCCTCGCCGTCGCCGGTGTCCAGGCCTTCTACTTCGCCTCGATCTCCCGGATCCCCGTCGGGGTCGCCCTGCTCATCGAGTACCTCGCCCCGGCCCTCGTCCTCGGCTGGGTCCGCTTCGTCCAGCGCCGTCCGGTCACCCGCGCCGCCGCCGTCGGCGTCGTCCTGGCCGTCGGCGGACTCGCCTGCGTCGTCCAGGTCTGGTCCGGGCTGAGCTTCGACCTCGTCGGGCTGCTGCTCGCGCTCGCCGCCGCCTGCTGCCAGGTCGGCTACTTCGTCCTCTCCGACCAGGGCGCGGGCGAGGCCGAGCAGGCCGACCCGATCGGCGTCATCGCGTACGGGCTCCTCATCGGCGCCCTCGTCCTCACGGTCGTGGCCCGGCCGTGGGGCATGGACTGGGCGGTCCTCGGCGGTCGCGCCGACTTGAACGGCACCAGCGTCCCCGCGTGGCTGCTGATCGGGTACTTCGTCCTGATCGCGACCGTCCTCGCGTACGTCACCGGTGTCGTCTCGGTGCGCAGGCTCTCCCCGCAGGTCGCGGGTGTCGTGGCCTGCCTGGAGGCGGTCGTCGCGACCGTCCTCGCCTGGGTGCTGCTCGGCGAGCACCTGGACGCGCCGCAGATCCTCGGCGGCGCGCTGGTCCTCGTCGGCGCGTTCATCGCGCAGTCGTCGACGCCGAAGGCGGCGGCGGTGGAGCCGGTCGCGGGGTCGGCGGCCGGGGCGGTGACCGCATCGGCGGCCGGGCCGTCCCAGCCTGCGACCGGGTCGGTCGCGCCGGTGGCCGGGTCGGCGGCGGACCTCTCCGAGGCGGGCGATACCGGGTTGTCGGCCGGACGGACCCGCTCCTAAGCTGGCGCGCATGCAGAAGACCGTGCTTCCGCCGCCCGCCGCCTAGCGCGCGCGGCGACACTTCCTGACGAAGACCGGGCCCGGGTGGGCCGTTTCACGCCACCCGGGCGGTTCGTCGCTGTCCGCGCGGAGCCAGCGACCACCACCCTCCACCCCTGTCTTCCACGGAGCACACACGTGTCGAACTCTTCGGGACCCGCCCTGTCCGTCGGGCGGAGCCTCCTCTTCCTCGTCGTCGCCGGGATCGCCTGGGGCACCGCCGGTGCCGCGGCCTCACTGATCTTCCGCGTCAGCGACACGGGCCCGCTCGCCCTCTCCTTCTGGCGCTGCGTCGGCGGCCTCGCGCTGCTGCTCGCCGCGCTGGCCGTGCGGTCCCGGCGCGGCCGGGCCCGTACCGTCGCGGAATCCCGCGGCCGGCGCGCGGCGCGCATCCTCGGCACCGGGATCGGGCTGACCGTCTTCCAGAGCGCCTACTTCGCCGCCGTCCAGGCCACCGGACTCGCCGTCGGCACCGTCGTCACCCTCGGCGCGGGCCCCGTGCTCATCGCCGTCGGCGCCCGGATCACGATGGGGGAGCGGATCGGGCGCGGTGGCCTCCTCGCCGTCACCGGTGCGCTCGCCGGACTCGTCGTCCTCGTCCTGGGCGGCGGGGCGGCGGAGGTACGGCCGCTCGGCGTGGTCCTCGCGGTCGTCTCGGCCGCCGGGTACGCGGCGATCACCCTGCTCACCCGGTGGCTCGGCCGCGACGGCGGCCGTGCGGACGCCCTCGCCACCACCACCTGGGCCTTCGCCGTCGGCGCGGTCGGCCTGCTGCCCTTCGCGGCGGCCGAGGGACTCGTCCCGCACACGGCGTCGCCGGTGCGGGTCGTGCTGCTGTTCGTGTACGTGGCGGCCGTACCGACCGCCCTCGCCTACGCCCTCTACTTCGCCGGGGCGGCCGTCGTACGGGCCGCCACCGTCTCCGTGATCATGCTCCTCGAACCGGTGAGCGCGGCCCTGATCGCCGTCGCGCTCCTCGGCGAGCGCCTCACGGCCGCGATCGTCCTCGGCACGCTGCTCCTGCTCGCCGCCGTGCTGGGGCTCGCCTTCGCGGAGACGAGGGGGAGGGAAGGCGCCGGCGACGGTGGGCGGGAGGCTGCTGTGGCGGTGTAGGCCGGCTGCTCGGCGGTGCCCGCTCAGTCGGCCGTACGGCGGCGGAGCTGGTGGGAGCGGGCGGCCAGGTCGCCCGGGCCCGCGCGCTCGACGAGCCGGGCGCCGATGCGGTCCTGGACGTCCTGCGGCTTGTTGCCCGCGTACTTGAACTTCGCCCGCACCTCCGTCACGGCCAGGTCCAGGACCCGGATGCCCGGCAGGAGGCGGCCGAAGGGGGCCTGGCCCGGGGCGACCGGGGCGGTCCCGCCGTCCGGCTGGAAGTGGTCGACCTGGAGGTTGAGCAGCTCCGCCTTCTCCGCCGGGTCGTCCACCACGCGGGCCGTGCAGCGCAGTTGCACGGCCGCGTAGTACGAGGTCGGGGTGCCGTGCTCGGGCGGGGCGCCCTCGGGAGCCGACCACGGGCCGGGGACGTACACGTGGTCGTCGACCACGCTCAGGAGCACCGTCGGGTTCGCTTCGAGCGCCCGCCAGAGCGGGTTCGGGCGGGCGAGGTGGGTCAGCGCACGGCCGTACGGGCCGGGCCCCGCCTCGTACCGGAAGTGGATCGGCTGCACCCACGGCGGCTCGCCGGCAAGGCCGTTGACCGCGAGCTGGCCGAAGTCGTGGCGGTCCAGCCAGTCTCGCCACTCGCCCTCGTCGTGGGCCGCGTCCCAGGGGTGGATCAGCATCGGGGTCTCTCTGTCTCGGAGGAAGGGGGAGGAAGGGGGAGGGGGAGGGGTCGTCGCGGTCAGAGGGCGGCGAGGTAGGCGGGGAGGGGGACGGCCGGGTCCAGGTCGTCGGCCGGGACGGGGGTGCCGTAGGCCGTCCGTACGGGGACGACGCCGGTCCAGTGGGGGAGCGCGAGGTCCTCTGCGTCGTCGTTCGGGCCGCCGGCGCGGACCTTCGCCGAGACCTCGTCCAGGTCGAGCCGGATCACGGCGGTCGCGGCGAGCTCCTTGGCGTTCGCGGGGCGGGAGTCGGCCGAGCGGCCAGGGACGACGTGGTCGACGAGCGCGTCGAGGGCGGTGCGCAGCTCCTCGGGGTCGGTGACCTGGTGGGCGGTGCCGTGGACGACCACCGAGCGGTAGTTGAGGGAGTGGTGCATCGCCGAGCGCGCGAGGACGAGGCCGTCGACGTGGGTCACCGTGAGGCAGACGGGGAGACCGGGGGACTCGACGCCGTCGCCGGCGGCGCGGAGGGGGCGCGAGCCGGTGGAGCCGTGGACGTACAGGCGGTCGTCGACGCGGGCGAAGAGGGTGGGGAGGACGACGGGGGCGCCGTCGCGGACGAAGCCGAGGTGGCAGACGTAGGCGGTGTCGAGTATCCCGTGGACGAGGTCCTTGTCGTAGGAGGCTCTGGCGCGCTTGCGGGTGGGGGTGGTGCGGTCGGTGGGGGTGTAGGAGGCGGGCGCGTCGGCCGCGGGTGCGTCGGCGGTGGTGGCGGTCATGTTGCTCTCCTTATTGCACTAGTGCATACTGTGGTTTGTGCTAGGAGAGTATCGGATCGAAGGTCGTCGCGCATCGGACATTGCCGCCAGCGTGGAGCGCGGGGTGGGTCTCGGCGCCCTGGAGCCCGGGCAACTACTACCGCCCATGCGGGAGTTGGCGGCGACGCTCGGGGTCAACCCCAATACCGTCGCCGCCGCGTACCGCACCCTGCGGGAGCGCGGGGTGATCGAGACGGACGGGCGGCGCGGCAGTCGCGTCCGGCCGCGGCCCGCCACGACCGCGCGCGGCTCCATCCGGGTCCACGCGCCCGCGGGGGTACGGGACATCAGCAACGGCAACCCCGATCCGGCGCTCCTGCCGCCGCTCGACGAGGCCTTCGCGGCCGTCGCCCGGCGCTACGCGGAGCGGCCCGGCATGTACGGGGAGGCGCCCGTCGACGAGGAGTTCGCGCGGCTCGCGCGGGCCGCGTTCGACGCGGACGGGGTGCCCGGTGGGCCCGTCGGAGCGGCCTCCGGATCCTGCGACGCCATCGAGCGGCTGCTCGTCGCGCATCTGCGGCCCGGAGACGCGGTCGCCGTCGAGGATCCCGGATGGGGGAGCCTGCTCGACCTCGTACCGGCGCTCGGGCTCCGGCCCGTGCCCGTCGCGGTGGACGACGACGGGGTCCTGCCGGAGGAGATCGAGCGGGCGATCCGGCGGGACGGGGCGCGGGCGGTGATCGTCACCGACCGGGCGCAGAACCCCACCGGGGCGTGCGTGGGCGAGGCGCGGGCGCGGGAGCTGCGGCGGGTGCTCGCCGCGCACCGGGACGTCCTCGTCGTCGACGACGACCACGGGCACGGCATCGTCGCCCAGCCGCTCCACTCGCTCGCCGGGGTCACCGACCGTTGGATGCTCGTCCGGTCCGTCGCCAAGGCGTACGGGCCCGACCTGCGCGTCGCCGCCTTCACCGGCGACGCGGAGAGCGTGGACCGGGTCCTCGGGCGGCAGCGGCTCGGGCCCGGGTGGGTCAGCCGGCTCCTCCAGGGAACCGTCGCGCACCTCTGGGCCACCGGTGCGGTGGACCCGGCGGCGGTCGCGTCGTCGTACGGGGAACGGCGCGACGCGCTCGTACGGGAGCTCGCGCGGCGGGGTGTCGTGGCGCACGGGCGGAGCGGCATGAACGTCTGGGTGCCGGTCGCCGACGAGACGGGCGCCGTGGCACGGCTGCTCGCGGCCGGCTGGGCGGTGGCGCCGGGGGCGCGGTTCCGGATGGAGACGGGGCCGGCGGTACGGCTCACGGTGTCCGGGCTCGCGGTGGAGGACGTGGAGGCGCTGGGGGAGGCGGCTGCGGGGGCGGCGGGGGTGGGGGTGGCGCGGAGCTGGGGGTAGGGGGCGGCTCGTCGTCTCGCGGGCCGCGCCCGCCCTCCGCTGGGGCGGGTGCGCACACCGAGCCCGCGTCCCCTGCCGGGCCTAGGCGTCCGTGCCTGCACCCGCGCTACAGGTGCGGTGCGCTGCGGGTCCTGGTGCGGGTGCCGGTCCGGGCGCGGGGTGCGGAGGCGCCGCTGAGGGCGCCGCTCCGTGTGCCCACCCGTGCCCAAGCTCTTCGAGCAGGGGGGACCGCGGCCCAGCGGGACGACTGCCCACGCCGGGGGGCGGCGACGGCCTGCGGTCGGGCGGCGACGCCTTCTGGGTGCCGCGCGGGCGTGGTCTCGTCCGGGTCAGGGCCGCGCCCGTCAGGATCACCGCCGCGCCCACCGGCGTGTTCCACGTCAGGTGCTCGCCGAGGAGGGCCACGCCCGCCGCCGTCGCGATCACCGGGATGAAGTACGTGACCATCGCCGCCGTCGTCGGGCCGACCTCCGCCACCAGGCCGTACTGGAGCAGCATCGCGCAGCCCGTGCCCAGGGCGCCGAGGGCCACCACGGAGAGCAGGGGGAGGAGGGGGACGCCGTGCGGCACGGTGGTGAAGAAGGGGGTCACCGCGGCCAGTTGGAGGGTCGCCAGGCCCACCTGGGAGCCCGCGAGCGCCAGGTTCGACGTTCCCGAGCCGCTCAGCGTCCTGCGGACGTAGACCCAGCCCACCGCGTAACTGAACGACGCGAGCAGCGCCAGCGCCGTGCCCGTCACGTCCAGGCCCGAGAAGCCCTGCCACGCGCCGAGGACCGTCAGGACGCCCATGAAGCCGAGGCCCAGGCCGGCCGCGCGGATTCTCGTCGGGCGGTCCTCCGAGAGGGCCACGAGGGAGAGCGCCATGCCCCACAGCGGGGTCGTCGCGTTGCAGATGCCCGCCAGGGTGGACGGGACGGTGAGTTCGGCGTACGCGAAGAGCGCGAACGGGAGGGCGTTCAGGAGGAGGGCCGCGACGGACAGATGGGCCCATACCCGCGCTCCGCGCGGCAGGCGGTCGCGCTTCACCGCGATCGCGACGGCCAGCACCGCCGTACCGAACAGGAGCCGCCCGAACGTCACCTGGAGGGGCGCGAACCCCTCCGTGCCGACCTTGATGAGGAGGAAGCTGAACCCCCAGATGAGGGAAAGGGCGCCGAAGCGGACCCGCCAGTCGAGGAGGCGGGGAGGGAGGGGTGCGGGGCGGCTCATGTGTTCAGGGTGGGCGCGGCGATCTCGTAGGACAAGCGAGAATTCCTCGACCCCTTGCCTTAGCATTGCTTACATGTTGAACCTGGAGCGCCTGCGCACCCTCGACGCCGTCGCCCGGCACGGCTCCGTCAGCGGCGCCGCCGACGGGCTCCACGTCACCACCTCCGCCGTCTCCCAGCAGCTCTCCAAGCTGGAGCGCGAGGTCGGGCAGCAGCTCCTCGCCAAGAACGGCCGCGGCGTCCGGCTCACCGACGCCGGCCTGCTGCTCGCCCAGCACGCCGCCCGCATCCTGTCCCAGGTCGAGCTGGCCCAGGCCGACATCGAGGCCCAGCGTGGCCAGGTGGTCGGGGAGGTGCGCCTCGCCGCCTTCCCGACCGCCGCCCGCGGCCTCATCCCCGGCGCGCTCGCCTCCCTCCGCGCCGCCCACCCCGACCTGCTCGTCCGCACCACCGAGCTGGAGCCCGATCCCGGGGTGCGCGCGGTGCTCCGCGGCGATGCCGACCTCGCGATCGTCCTGGACTGGAGCAACAAGCGCGCCCCCGTTCCCGGCGGGCTCGAACGCGCCCATCTCCTCGACGACTCCGCCGACGTGGCCCTCCCCGTCGGTCACCGCCTGGCAGGGCGCGAGACGGTGGACCTGGTGGACTTCGCCGAGGAGGAGTGGGTCTCCTGGCCCGAGGGCGAGTTCTGCCACGACTGGCTGATGTTCACGCTCCGCTCCCAGGGCATCGAGCCGCGCATCGGGCACCTCGCCGGGGAGCACCACACGCAGCTCGCGCTCGTCGCGGCGGGGCTCGGGGTGTGTGTCACGCCCCGCCTCGGCCGCCCGCTGCCGGAGGGCGTGGTGTTCGTTCCCGTGCGGCAGACGATGCGGCGGCACATCTACGCCACCTGGCGCACCGACGCCGGGCGGCGCCCCTCCGTGCGGGCCGTCGTCAGCGCCCTGCGGGCCGCCGCCGAGGCGGTGCCGGGCGCCGGACAGGCCGTGCCGGGGGTCGCCGGCGCGGCCTGAGCCGTACGGGTGTACGGGTGGACGGGTGGACGGGTGTATGGGTGTACGGGTGCCCCGTCGCCCGTCAGATCTTGCGGAAGTCCCAGGACGTGACCGCCTCCGGCGTCAGGCGCATCCACGCGTGCCTGCCGTCGTGCGGCATGGATTCCATGCCGAAGTTCTTCGCCGCGAAGAGCTGTTCGGGCGCCTCCAGTTCGGGGCACGGCAGGCCCGTGCGCGGTGCCTCGCCGACGAACTCCACCGTGCCCGCGAGCTCCACGCCCCGCAGTTCGCCGTACTCCTCGCCCGCGTCCACCACGACGGCGATCGTGGGGTTCGCGCGCAGTTCCGCCCAGCGGCGGCTGCGGGTGATCGAGTACAGCCACAGGGAGGTGCCGTCCCAGGCGAACCAGAGCGCGCTGAGGTGAGGGCGGCCGTCGGCCGACACCGTCGCGACCCGGCAGGTGCGCTGTTCCGCGAGGA
The DNA here is from genome assembly GCF_040641575.1 of Streptomyces sp. NPDC020807. NCBI lineage: Bacteria > Bacillati > Actinomycetota > Actinomycetes > Kitasatosporales > Streptomycetaceae > Streptomyces > Streptomyces sp. NPDC020807. Next base: position 30,055 of record NZ_JBFADU010000036.1, on the reverse strand, counting down.
AGGCGTCGATCTCGGCAGGGGTCATCATGATCCGGCGCCCACGGCGCTGTGCGACGGTCATCGTCCGCACCCTTCTGGATTTCTGACGGGACGTCAGAAAGCATGGGGTGCCCCGCGTCCGTGTGCAAGGGCAAGGGCAAGGGCAAGGGCGGGGCGAAGGGCAAGGGCGGGGCCGAGGGGTCGTGCCGAAGTGTGGAGAAAGGGGAGGGTATGGGATCACGTGCCAAGGAGTGGCTCGCGGAGTCGATCCGTCCGGACGGGGGTGTCGTCCTGCTCACCGTCGAATGCCAGCGGGGTGTCGTGGGCCCGGAGAGCGCCCTCCCCGAACTCGCCGCCGTGGCACGCGCGTCGGGCGCTCTGCGCAACGTGGCGCGACTGGTCGACGCGGCCCACGGGGCCGGCGTCCAGGTGATCCACGCCGTCGCCGAGCGGCGCCCCGACGGGCGCGGCGCCAACGCCAACGCGCGGCTCTTCCACGCCGCCGCGCGGCTTCCCGTGCAGCAGCACAGCGGCAGTACCGCCGTGCGGATCGCCGAACCGATCGTCGTCGCCGACGAGGACCTCGTCGTCCGGCGCCTGCACGGGCTCTCGCCGATCGCCGGCACCGACGTCGACGCGCTGCTGCGCAACCTCGGCTGCCGCACCCTGATCGTGACCGGGGTCTCCGCCAACGTCGCCGTGCCGAACGCCGTCTTCGACGCCGTGAACCACGGCTACACGGTCGTCGTGCCCGGCGACGCCATCGCGGGGGTGCCGGCCGACTACACCCCCGCCATGATCCGGAACACCCTCGCCCTCGTCGCGACCGTCACCACCACCGACGAGGTGCTGGGGTGCTGGAAAGCTCCCCGGCGCCGTGCCGTGGGGGCGGCGGGCGTCGAGGGCGGTGCGGGCGGCGGGGGCGGTGCGGGCGGCGGGGGTGCCGAGGGCGTCAGCCGAAGCTGATCTTCTCGCCCTGTACCTGGATCGGCGTCGGCGGCAGGGGCGCCGTCGCCGGTCCGGACTTCACGCTGCCGTCCGACGCGTCGAAGTGGCTCTGGTGGCACGGGCAGATGATCACCCCGTCCTTGACGGCGCTGACCGCGCATCCCGCGTGGGTGCACTTCGACGAGTACGCCTTGAACTCACCGGCCCTGGGCTGGGTGATCACCACCCCCTTGTCGGCGAGGACCTTGCCGCCGCCCACCGGGATGTCCCCGGTGAGGGCCAGCGTCGCGGGCGTCTGCTCCCCGCCCTCCTGGACCCGGTCCTTGCTGTCGCCGCCCTCGCCGCCCTCGCTCCCGCACGCCGCGAGCGCCGCCGTGAGGCCCGCGGCACCCGCCGCCGCGACCACCGTCCTGCGTGCCACTCCGCTCATGTACTGCCCCTCTTTCCCTCGTACGCCGGTGTGTTGCCGTGCGGCCTGCCGTCCTGATGCGTCGTGCCGCGAGTCGACGGTACGGGGGTGACCTGTGCCCCGTTCACAGGTTCGTCGCTTCGGGGGCCTTACAGTTCCGAGTAGAGTGTCGGATCCTGGACACTCTGCGAGGTAAGTGTCAATCTCGTGACGGGGCGGGAACGGAGGCGACGCGCATGCCGACGAGGTCGGTCAGCGTTCACCACGTACGGGCGGCGCTGCTCGGAGCCGAGCGGGGCGGCGTTCCCGCGGAGCCGCTGCTCGCCCGCGCCGGGCTGCACTCCGACGTCCTCGACGGCGAGCACGCGCGCGTCCCCGCCGAGCAGTTCGGGCAGCTCGTCAGGATGCTCTGGACCGCCCTCGACGACGAACTCATCGGCTTCGGCGGCACGCCGAGCAAGCTCGGCACCTTCGCGATGATGGGCCACGCCGTCGTCCACGGCAGCCGCGACCTGAGGCAGGCGCTCCGCCGCGGCGAGGCCTTCTACTCCCTCTTCCCCTCCGGGCCGCGCTTCCGCCTCGTCGAGCCGCCCGGCGGCGACGAGGCCCGGATGGAGTTCGACGTCACCGGCTACGACGATCCCCTCCGCTTCGGAGCGGAGTCCACCGTGCTCGTCGCCCACCGCTTCGCCGGCTGGCTCATCCGGCGCCGGATCGGGCTGCGCCGCGTCGAGTTCACCTACCCCGAGCCGCGCCACGCGCAGGAGTACGCCCTGCTGTTCGGCGCCCCCTGCGTCTTCGGCGCCGCCCGCACCGCCGCCGTCTTCGACCGGGCCGACCTCGACGAACCCGTCCTGCGGGACGCGGCCGCCCTCGGGATCCTCCTCCGTCGCGCCCCCGTCGCCCTCCTCGTCTGCGCCGACCACGGCGGGACGAGCACGGTCACGGGCCGCGTACGGCACCTGATCGGGGCCTCCCTGCCGGTGGCGCCGGTGCCGACGCCCGAGCAGCTCGCCGAGCGGCTGTCCGTCAGCCCGCAGACGCTCCGGCGCCGGTTGGCCGCCGAGGGCACCACGTACCAGCGCGTGCGCGACCAGGTCCGGCGCGACCACGCCATCGCCGCGCTCACGGGCGGCCGGGTCTCCATCGAGCGCCTCTCGCGGCAGCTCGGCTTCTCCGAACCCAGCGCGTTCCACCGGGCGTTCCGGCGGTGGACGGGGGAGACGCCGCGCGCCTTCCAGGCGCGGGGCGGGTGAGACCTCGGGCGGTACCAGGGGCGGCACCTCGCGCGGGACGGCCCCGGGGTGGGGCCTCGCGCGGGTCCCGGGGTGGCACCTTGCGCGGGACCGCCCCGGGCCGGCACCTCGCGCGGGACCTCCGTCGAGACCTCCCGGTCAACAACTCTGAGCGGTACGGTCACGGTCGCCGCCCACCGCCCGTCCTACCGTCCCGCCATGACCGCAATCGACCGGTCCGGCGCCGTCGCGCGGCCCCCGGACCCCACCGCCCGGCCGTGAACGCGCGCCGTGCCGTCGGTGCCGTCCTCGGCACCGGAGTCCTGTTCTGTCTCCTCGCCGGTGTGGCCGTCACCTCTCTCGGCGTCCGCGTCGACGGTACGAGCATGGCGCCCACCCTCCACGAGGGCGACCGGGTGCTCGTCGCCCCCGGTTCGGCGGGCGAGGCGCGGCGCTTCGACGTCGTCCTGCTCCGGGCGACCGGGAGGGACGCGCTGCTCGTGAAGCGGGTGATCGCGCTGCCGGGCGACCGCGTCGGCATCGTCTCCACGCCCGACCGGCCCTTCGACGTCCTCCTCCAGGAAGGGGGGAAGGGGCCCGTCCGCCGGGTGGTGGCGGGTCAGTGGGCCGAGCAGGCGCACCGTACGGGCGCCTGCTGCGGGCCCGACGGAGCCCGGTCGTCGCGGGCCGAACTGCGGACCGTGCCCGAGGGTTCGTTCTTCTATCTCGGCGACAACCCCGACCTGTCGGACGACTCCCGGGCGTACGGCTGGGGCCGACTCGACCGGGTCGAGGGCAGGGTCGGCCTGCGGGCGTACCCGTTCTCCGCCTCGCCGGGGCTCGGCGGGCGGCCCGTACTGGAGGACGGGGGCGGGGCGGGTGCGGGGCCCGGGCCGGGGCCGTAGTCCTTCCGCCTATGAGGCCTGGGACGGGCCCGCGTTCCGGACCTGGTTCTCGTGGCCCGTGCTCAGGGCGACCCGGAGCACCGTGTCCGCGATCCTCCGTGCCGACTCCTCGGGCGAGGAGGTCGCCTGGACGATGTGGCTGGCGGTCAGCCGGACCGCCGCGTCGACGGCCAGTTCGCGCGCGACCGGGTCCACGCCCGGCCACGCCTCCGTGACGTACGCGTCGGCCATCGCGGTCGCGGTGGCGAAGGCAGCGGCCGAACGGGTGGTGAGGTAGGGGAGCAGCCCGTCGTCGCCGGTACTCGTCAGCATCGACCGGATCAGGGGATTGCGGCCGGCCAGCCGAAGTGTGAAGCCGACCGCCGCCTCGACGGCCGCGCGCAGGTCGTCCCGGTGCGCGTCGAGGCCTTCCTGGATGCCGACGAGGCAGCGCTCCAACTCGCGCTGGAACAGGGCCTCGCCGACCGCTTCCTTCGAGGCGAACTCGGAGTACAGCGTCTGACGGCTCACGCCGACCGCGCTCGCCAGGTGCGCCATGCGCAGCTTGTCGAAGCCGCGCTCGGCGACGGCCTCGTACGCGGCGTCCAGCAGGCGTTCGCGCAGCAGTGTCCGGACCGTCTCCCTGAAGCGTGGCATCGGCCAAGCCTAGACCAGGGGAATTCTCCCGAGGATTGTCAGAAGCGTTGACAGTTCTTGTGAGAGTGTCCAATTCTCGAACAGGCAGCCGCAAAGTGTCATTAGGCCACTGCGGCACGACGGTTGGAGACCTCCCATGCAGCACGAGACCCGAGGCGTCACCCGCTGGCGCAGATCCACCTTCCTCGCCCTCCCCGCCACGGCCGCCGTGGCGGCGATGGCCACGGCGATGGTGCAGGGCGCGCTCGCCGCGAACCTCTCGCTGACGAGCGTCCCGTTCACCCTCAGCTCCAAGACCGTGGCGGCGTCGCAGGGCATCGGCGCGGTCATGCACACCATCGACGCGGGCGGCGCGAAGGGCGCCGCCGAGGTCGGCATCGCCAAGGCCGGCCTCGACGGCATCTGCGTCCACGCCACCCAGTCGGTCAACCTTCCGGTGATCGGCAGCCTCGGCACCTGGTCGCTGAACATCTCCTCGCCGGCGGCGGCGACCCCGCTGACCAGCGATCAGCTGGTCGCCGGGGCCGGGCTCCAGGCGAACAAGCTCGTGCTCGACGCCCAGGCGCTCAGGGCGGCCACCGCCACGCTCAACGCGAGCGACGCCACCCCGAACGTGATCGGTGCCGCCGCCGACGGCGCCGCCATCAAGGGGACCGGCATCACCGACGGCACCCCGGGCCAGTTCGGCCTCGACGCCACCGGTGGCCGTACCGACATCAAGAACCTCAACGCCGACGCCAACGGCGCCACGATCTCCGGCGCGATCACCCTGCCGGACCTCGCGATCGCCATCCAGCACGGCGACAAGCCCTGCTGACACCCGCTCGGCAGACCGGGACGGAGGTCCGCGTCCCCTCGGGGGCGCGGATCTCCGGCTCCGCTCCTTCTCCGCTCCTCCTCCGTTCCGCCGTTCCGTCCTTCGTCCGCTCTTCTGTTCTTCCGCTCCTTGCACCCGCCTTCGAACCCGCCGACTGCGAGGCCTCTCATGACCGCTGAACCGCCGCCGCCGCCACCGGCGCCGTCGTCCACCTCGGCTGTGCGCCGCGCGCGCCTGGCCTTCCGCAACTGGCGCCGTACCAGGCCGTTCTGGGCGGCCGTCTGGACCGCCCTCGGCGGATTCGTCATCTTCTTCCTGCCGATGGCACCGCTCGGCAAGATCCTCCAGGTCGGCGTCGGAGGCATCGCGGGCATGGCCGGCGGAGTCGTCCTCATGGCGATGGCCCTCCTCGTCCTCCTGCTGCCCAGCCAGCGCCACACGGCCGGCGTCATCGCCGTGATCGCGGGGGTCGCCTCGTTCCCGCTGTCGAACCTCGGCGGCCTGTTCGTCGGCATGGCCCTCTCCGTCCTCGGCGGCTCGATGGCCTTCGCCTGGCTGCCCGAGAAGCCGGTCGGCCGCCGCCGCGTGCGTCTGGGGAGGGGAACGGCGTGAAGGGCCCGAAGAACCTCAAGCGGGTGGGGCGCGTGGCCCGGGTGCCCGCGCACGGCGCCCGCCTCGCGACGGAGTGGAACACCCGGATGCTCGCCGAGGCGGGCGACGGGACCCGGCGCGGCACCCGTTGGGGACGCGGCGCGCTGGCCTTCGTCCCCTCGGCGCTCGCCGTCGGCGTCCTCGGTACGGCCCTGGCGCAGGGCGCCCTCGCCGCCAACTTCAGCGTCACCGGCCAGCCCTTCACCCTCACCTCCAACGGGGTCCGGGGATCCGGCTTCGGCGCCATCGTCAACACCCCCGCCGTCGGGCGCCCTGACGGCACCACGACCACCAACACGGCGATGGCCCGCGTCGGATTCGCGAGTGCCGGGCTCGCCGGGCTGTGCGGGATCGTGCACCAGACGATCGCCGGAGTGCCGTACTCGCTCCTCCTCACCGGCGGCCAGAAGGTGACGGCCACCCCGCCCGCCTCGTTCACCACCGACATCGACGCCTCGAACCTCTACATCCAGGCCACCGAACTCCAGGCGTACGGGCCGACGACCCTGCAGAACGCGGTGCTCGGCCAGTCCGCCGACCAGGTCACCGTGGCCGGGAAGCCGCTCACGGGCGCGCTGCCCGGCGGGTTCGGGCTCGGCTCGGCGGGCGGTGAGGGCGGCAGCTCCATCAACCTGCACGGCCTGAACGCGACGGCGTACGACGCCGAGATGGCCGGGGCGCTCGTCCTTCCCGACCTGAAGATCAGGGTCGTCGCGGGAACGGCCACGGCGTGCTGAGCCACGGGGCGAGGGGGTCGGCCGGGGCGGTCCGGAACGGCGACCTCCGCACCGGCGCCTTCCGCACCGGCGCCCTCCGGGGCCATGCCCTCAGGGCCGGGTTCAGGTGGTTCACGGCCTTCCGGCGGACCCGGCCGTTCTGGGGCGGGGTGTGGATGGTCGCCGGAGGGTGGACCGTCCTCAAGTTCTCCCTCAGCTCGCTCCAGTTGATCGTGAGCACCGGTTTCGGGGGAGTGGCGGGGTACCTCGTCGGCGGCGGGATGATCCTCTGCGGTCTGATCCCGATGGCGCTGCCCGGGCAGCGCTTCACCTTCGGGCTCATCGGGGCCGTCCTCGCCGTCGTCTCGCTCGTCGTCTCCAACCTCGGGGGCTTCCTGCTCGGCATGACCCTCGGCATCCTCGGGGGCTCCATGATGGTCGGCTGGGGAGCGAAGCGGCCGCGCGGCCGAGCGGCGGTGGAGGGATGAGGCGCGGGGCGCGGGTCGGGACGCGGGTCGACGGACGGGCCGGGGCGCGGGCCGAGGGACGGGCCGGGGCGCGGGTCGACGGACGGGCCGGGGCGCGGGTCGACGGACGGGCCGGGGCGCGGGCCGAGGGACGGGCCGGGGCGCGGGCCGAGGGACGGGCCGGCGGGGCGCGCGGGGCGCGGCGCAAGGCGGTGGCCGTCGCCGCCGCCCTCGTGCTCGCCGTCGCCACCGCCGTCTGGTCCGGGCAGCCGAGCAGCGCCGCCGCCCGCTCGGCGGCCGCGGTCGAGCCGCTCGGCGTGCCCTTCCTGCCCGCGCCCGACCCGCTGCACGTCACCATCGACAGCATGGTCGCCGTGTCCATGACCGTGGACAAGAACGTCACCATCCGGCTCTCCGACGGGACGACGCGCACGACGACCCAGTACACCTTCACCAAGCTCAAGATCCGCTCGCACATGAACGTGACCCAGCGGTCGGCGGCCGGGCACACCGTCACCATCGACGTGCCGGGCGAGGGCTCGCTCGGCGGCTACGACAGCGAGGGCAAACCGGAGACGACCACGATGTGGGGGAACATCACCAACGTCTGCGTCCGGGTCCTCCTCAAGATCTGCGGGGTCCAGGGACTGCTCGACTTCTTCGGCTCCCTCATCCCGCTCACCGCCGGGGCCGAGGACTTCGTCGGCGACATCTACGCGATCCGCACGGTCGACGACCACGCGGCCCTGAACTCCACCGACAACCCCGTCCACCTTCCCGGAACCATCTCGGTGACCATGCCATGAACCGCGAGAACCCGACCCCCGTCGAGGGCCGCACCCACTGGCGCCGCTCGCTCGCCGTCGCCGTGCCCGCCCTCCTGGTGGCGGGCGGGATCGCCTCCGCGATGGCGAGCGGCGCGCTGGCCGTCGGCCTCCGGATCCAGGACAGGCCCGTCGACTTCACCACCAGCAGCCTGTACGGGACGCAGTACGGCGCCGCCGTCGTCGACCAGAACGTCGTACGGCCCGACGGCTCCACCGGCGTCGTGCGGGTCCTGCGCATGGGCTTCGCGGACGGGGTGATCAACGGGCTGTGCCTGAGTCAGCGGCAGCAGATCGCGGGAGCCACGTACACGCTGATGCTGACCCTCGGCGACGACAATCCGGGTTCCTGGGAGATCCGGACGCAGAACACCGTCCTCGACCTGCGGACCGCCACCGGCGTCCTCGACATGGACGGGATCGTCGACCTCAACGTCAACGGCGCCGACGTGAAGACCGTCAAGGACGCTTCGGGGGCGTACGTCGTCAACCCGCTGAACAGCCCGCAGCACCGTTTCGGCATCCAGGCGCGGTACGCCAAGTTCGACCGGATCGTCGGCACAGCCCAGGACTTCCAGATCCCCGGCCTGCTCGCCACGCCGAAGCTCAAGCTCTCGGTGAAGCCGGGCACGGTGGCCTGCCCGGCACCGGCCGATCCCACGGGCACGCCCGGCACACCGTGAGGGGTGCGTGACCGTGCGAGTTCCTTCGGTGCGGGCCTACCTGATGTTCGGTACGACCTGGCAGACTTCGCCCTTCACGGTGGTCGACCCGGCGTCAGGGGGCGGCCTCGCGTCCGGGGAAACGGCGAGCGAGTGGGAGGCCTTGATGGCGCAGTGTCTCGGACACACGGCCCGCGGGGCGGCCCACGCGCGCCTGGTCGTCCGCAGTGCGCCCGCAGTGCCCGCCGCGGCGGTCCTCCTGCTTCACGGAGGGCGCGCCGACGGGCCCGAGCCGCCGCCCGCGCTCAACCTGCCCGCCCTACGCATGCGGCCCTTCGCCTCCGCCGTGACGCGCGCCGTCCGGGGCAGGAACGTGCTCGTCGCCGAGGTGCGCTACCGGCACCGCGGCTGGAACGGCCCGCGTGCCGACGCCGCCCGGGACGCCGTGTCCGCCCTCGCCACGCTGCGGGAGCGGGCGGGGCCCGTCCCCGTCGTCCTCGTGGGCCATTCCATGGGCGGACGCGCCGCGCTCCGTGCCGCCGGCGCCCCGGCCGTCCGCGGCGTCGTCGCCCTCGCACCCTGGTGCCCGCCCGACGAACCGGTGGACCACCTCGACGGACGACGGCTGTACGTGCTCCACGACGAGACCGACCGGGTCACCTCGGCCCGCGACTCCTGGGACTTCGTCCGCAGGGCCAGGGCGGCGGGGGTGGACGCCGCGGGCATCCCGATGCCGAGCGGCGGCCACGCGATGCTGCGGGGAGCCGACCTGTGGCACCGCCGTGCGGCGGAGCTGACTGCCTCGCTCCTGTCGCACGGCTGAGGAGTGCCAGGGCGCCTGGAAGCTGTGCACAGGCGGTCAGAAGAGACGCGAGGCGTCCTCCGCCGACGGCTCCTCCAGGTCGAGCAGGGCCCGCTTGCGGGCGAGCCCGCCCGCGTACCCCGTGAGGGAGCCGTCCGCGCCGACGACCCGGTGGCAGGGCACGTACACGCAGAGCGGGTTGGCTCCGACGGCCTGGCCGACGCGCTGGGCGAGCTTGGGGTCGCCCAGGCCGCGGGCGATGGCCCCGTACGTGGTGGTCTCGCCGCGCGGGACGGCGGCGACGATCTTCCACACGGCGTGCTGGAAGCCGTCCCCGGCGGGCGCGAGCGGCAGGTCGAAGTCGAGGCGGTCCCCGGCGAGGTAGGCGCGGAGCTGCCTGGCAGCCTCGGCGAGGAGGGGGTCCTCGTCGAGGTCGACGCGGGGGCCGAAGGTCTCGTCGGCGGGCCGGCGGGTGTGCTCGGCGAAGTACAGGCCGACGAGGGCCCGGTCGCGTGCCACGACGGTGACGGGGCCGAGGTCCGTGGGGATGACGGTGTGTCTGACGTCCATGGTGGGCCGGTCCTCGGGTCGGTGCGGTCGGGTCGCGTCGGTTGAGCCTAGGGGCTCTTGGGGCTTCAGGGGGTGGCTGCTCCTCAGGGAGTGGCGACGGAGGCGTTCTTGTCGAGACGGCCGAAGTCGGAGTCGCAGGGCCAGCTGCAGAATCCGGCGCGCTCCACCTCCTCGTAGAAGGGGACGCCGTCGTCGCCGCGGTGGGCGGCGCGGTCGTGGTGGAGGTGGACGACCGGGTCGCGGTGGCGGTCCATCGGGCCGTACCGCTCGGCCCGCCACACGAAGTCCTGGTCCTCGCCGCCCCAGCCGCAGAACCGCTCGTCCATCCCGCCGATACGGGTGAACAGGTCCTCGCGGAGCCAGACGCAGCCGCCCGGGGGCCGGCGCAGCCGGACACCGCGCAGCCGGTCCTGGCCGGGGTCCGGGGCGGCGTCGAGACATCTCGTCCGCACCGCTTCGGCGCTGGAGGCGGCGTCGAGGAAGAGCATGTCCTCGAACGGCCAGTGCGCCTGCGTACCCGGCTGCCCGAACCGCTCGACGGCGCGGCTGACGAAGTCCCGGTCGACGAGGATGTCGCCGTCCAGGACGCAGACGAGCTCGGCGGGGCGGGCGCCGTGCACGACGCCGACGTTCACCGTCCAGGACTTGTTGAACCGGCCGGGGTCGGGTGCGAACACGTACGCGTCGCAGGCGTCGGCGAACACCTCGCGCCAGCGCGGCCGTTCGTCGCTCTCCACCACGACGACCCGATAGCGGTCACGGGGGTGGGACTGGTCGGCGAGCGCGTTGAGCACGGCCGCCAGGTTGCGGACGCGGCCGGTGGCGTCGTCCGGTGCGCGGAACGGGATGACGATCGCGGCGTCCACCGGGTGCGCACCGCCGTGCGGCTTGCGCGCGAGGGCGGCGAGCAGGGCGGCGGTGTCCGGGGTGTCGGGGGTCGTCGCCCGCCGGTCGGGCGCACCGGGCTGGACGAGCAGCCGGGACAGCGACTCGGTGCGGGCGGCGCGGGCGCGCAGCGCGTCGACCGCCTCGTCCTCGCCGTCGGGGCGGCGCAGGAGCTCGGTGAGCGCGGCGGTGAGCTCCCCGGCGGCTCCGTCGTCGGCGGGGTCGGCGGCCAGCCGGCCGGCCGCGGTCTTCGTCCGCTCGTCGGAGAGGGCCGTGACCGCGTTCGCGGTCGCCTGGTGGGCGTCGGCGGCCCACTCCCAGTAGTCGGGGGCGACCGAGCGGGAGACCGGGTCGTGGATCAGGACCAGGCTGCTGGTGGCGGCGGTGGCCAGCACGGCGGGATCGGACGGACGGGCGGCGGACATGGTGTCCTCTCCCCAGCGGTGTCGGGCGGGTGTACGGGTACGGGCGGGTGTACGGGTACGGGCAGGCGCGCGGTGCGGGCGGGGCGCGGGGCGGGACCCGTGGGGGTGGCGCGGTGGCGGATTGGTGGAGGGAGGTCAGCTGCCGTCGGCGGTCCGGGCCCAGCGCACGCCGGTGAGGTCGGGCAGCACCAGGTCGGCGTGGGCGAGGTCGGCCTCGGCGTGGGTGGTGGTGAGGGCGACGCACCGCAGCGCGGCGGACTGCGCGGCCCTGATGCCGGCCGGGGCGTCCTCGAAGGCGATGCCGTCGGCGGGGTGGACCCCGAGGGCCTCGCAGGCGGCCAGGTAGCCCTGCGGGTCGGGCTTGCCGACGCTGACGTCCTCGGCGGTGACGATGACCTGGAAGAGACCCGCGCCGCCGACGTGCTCCAGCAGCTCGGTGGCGTGGGCGCGCAGGCCGGAGGTGACGACGGCCAGCGGGACGCCCCGGTCGCGGAGGTCGGCGAGGAGCTCGGCGGCGCCGGGCACGGCGAACGGCGGCGGGCTGTCCGGGCCCATCAGGTAGCCGCAGGCCTCCTCGAAGAGTTCGTCCACGGTGTGGCCGGGAAAGCGGTGGACGTGGTCGGCGAGGGCCTCCTGGCCGCGCCGTCCGACGAAGGTGGCGAGGAGCGCGTCGTCGCAGGGCAGGCCGTGGCTGGTGAAGAGACGGGTCCAGGCGGCGCGGCTGCGGTGCTCGGTGGCGACGAGGGTGCCGTCGAGGTCGAACAGCGCGGCCTTGGCCTGGAGGGAGTGGAGCTCGGTCTCGGTCATGGCGGGTTGCCCTTCGTGGTTCGTCCGTGGTGCGTGGTGCGTGGTGCGTGGTGCGGTGCGCGTGGAGGGTGAGGTGTCAGCCGTCGGTGGGGCGGCCGGGGCCCTCCTTGGTGGTGAACACCGGTTCGGGCTGGTCGGTTGCACCGGCCTGGTCCTGGCTCTCCGCCGGGTCGGGTGCCGTGGTGACCGCGCGCAGCGCGGCGACCGCGCAGAGCGCGCTGACGAGGGCGAGTCCCGCGCAGGTCAGGGCCCAGGCGGTGGTGGGCCCGGCCCAGTCGCTTCGGCCGAGCCACGGGTAGGCCGCGCCGAACAGGGCGACGCCGGTGACGCCGACGACTGTGGACAGGGTGTTCACCGTGCCGCTGAGGGTCGCGGCGAAGCGCGGCGGGACGGCGGTGGTGAGCAGGTTGAGCAGGGACGTGTGGGTGAGGCCGAGGCCGAAGCCGCCGACGCAGAGGACGGCGGTGAGCGGCCAGATGCCGGTGCCGGACCCGGTGGGGACCACGGGCGCGAGCCCGTACGCGGAGGTGAGGAGGACGCAGCCGATGACGGGGAGCAGGCGGGCGACGGTCTGCGGGGAACGGCCCAGGACGGGTCCCGCGAGACCGAAGGCGAGGACCCAGCCGAGAGGGACGAGACCGGCCTGCCAGGCGGGGAGTCGCAGCTGCTCCTGGAGGTGGAGGGAGAGCAGGTAGAGCATGGCGATGTAGGTCAGCGTCGTCCCGGCGTAGGCGCTGAGTGCCCAGCGGACGGTCGGGGCGCTGAGCGGGCGGAGGTCGAGCGCGGGCTTGCCGCCTCGGGCGATGACCCCCCGCTCCGTACGGACCAGGAGGGCCGAGAGCGGAACGGCGGCGGCGAGCAGGATCCAGAGCCAGGCGGGACCGTCCACGCTGAGCGGGATGAGGACGGCGAGGGTGGCGGCGGCGAGCAGCACGGCTCCGGGGACGTCGTTCTCGCCGCGGGCCCTGCCGGCACGCGCGCCGGCGTCCGCGGTGCTTCCGCCTCCGCTTCCGTCTCCGTCGGTCGCGCCGGCCGCGTCGGTCGGCCGGTCGTGCGGGAGGAGCGCGAGGCCGAGCAGCAGGATCAGGCCGCCGATGGGCACGTTGAGCAGGAAGACGGCCCGCCAGCCGGTGCCGAACAGGTCGGCGGAGACGAGCGTCCCGCCGAGGACCTGGCCCAGCGCCGCCCCGCCGGACAGCGTCAGGGCGTTCCACCCGAGCGCGCGGGCGCGGGTGGGGCCGGTGAACCAGCGGTGGATGCCGACCAGGACCTGGGTGGTCATCAGGGAGGTCGCCGCGCCTTGCAGGCAGCGCCCGGCTATGAGGGCGGTGGATCCGGTGGCGAGGCCGCAGGCGAGCGAGGCGAGGGTGAACAGGGCCAGGCCCCACAGGTAGACCCGGCGCACGCCGTGCCGCTCGCCGAGCCGGGCTGCGGGGGCGATGAGCACGGCGGAGCAGAGCGCGTACGACGTGACCATCAGCGTGAGCTCGGAGCTGCTCACGTCGAGGTCGGCGCTGACGGCGGGCGCGGCGAGGTTGACGATCGCCAGGTCGATGTTGGCCATCGCCTGGCCGATCAGCAGGACCAGCAGCGCGATGCCGCCCGTTCCCGCTCGTCCCGCGGTGGTGGCTTGCACGGTGTCTCCCCTCTGCCTTCCCTGCCGGGGAGGCCGGTACGTCTCTGGGAACACCGGCCGGGCCGGTCGGGTTGCGACCGGCCCGGCCGGCGGGCGGCCGGGTCAGGCGCCGGTGGCGTGCCCGGTGCCGAGGTCGAGCTCCTGGTAGCCGGAGGCCCAGGGGAGCCGGGTCTCCAACGCGGCGGAGGCACGGACGACGAGGCCGTCGCCGCGACGGCGGGCGGCGACCTGCAGGCCGACGGGCACGCCGTTGCGGGCGCGGCCGACGGGCACGGAAGCGGCGGGGCTGCCGATGAGGTTGTACGGGCTGGTCATGGACCAGCCGACGTACGGGTCGACGGACTGGCCCTCGACGGACGTGGGTCCGACGGTGTCGCGCCCGGCGGAGTTGGGGATCCCGGCGATCGTGTTCACCGGGCTGACCACGAGGTCGTACCGGTCGAAGAGGCTCTCGAAGGCGTAGAGCACACGGGTCCTGTCGAGGTCAGCGAGCCGGAAGTCGACGGCGCTGAGCGCGTCGCCGACGCCGACCGAGTCGAGGTACCCCTGGTCGATGGAGCCGGCGTAGTCGCCGAGCAGGTCGATGCCGTTGTCGCGCGAGATCGCCGCCGACTCGGCGTGGGCGACGGACAGGTAGCGGCGCCACATCGCGGTGAGCTCGGCGTGCGGCAGGGGGAGCCGGAAGTCGACCTCCTCGACGAGGGCGCCGGCCTCCCGGAGGGCGGGCAGCGCGGCCCGTACGACCGCCTCGACCTCCGGCTCGACCGGGTAGCCGCCGAGGTCCGGGCTGTAGGCGACGCGCAGGCCGGTCAGGTCGCCGTGGAGCTCGTCGACGAGCTTCTCGGGGGACGGGAAGCTGTACGGGTCGTAGGCGTGCGCTCCGGACATCAGGTCCACGCCGAGGGCCGCGTCGGCGACGGTCCGGGCGAGGGGCGCGTAGCAGACCATCGGGTTGAACCGGCGGAACGCGTTGGGCTTGGCGGGGACGGGGACCCGGCCGAAGGTCGGCATCAGGGTGAAGACGCCGCAGAAGGCCGCGGGCACGCGCAGCGAGCCGCCGGCGTCGGAGCCCTGGGCGAGCGGGACCATGCCGGAGGCGACGGCGGCGGCGCTGCCGCCGGACGAACCGCCCGCGTTCATGGCCCGGTTGAAGGGCGTGGAGGCCGGGCCGAACAGGGCGCTGTCGGTGGTGGCCTTGAAGCCGAACTCCGGCGTGTTGGTCTTGCCCACGACGATCGCGCCGGCCTCTTCGAGCCGCTCGACGCAGCTGATCGTCTCCTGCGGCACGTCCTCGGCGAAGACGAGGGAGCCGCGGGCCATCCGGACCCCGGCCACCGGGTCCAGGTCCTTCACGCCGATCGGAACGCCGTGCAGCGGGCCCAGTTCGGCGCCGTCGGCGACGGCGCGCTCGGCGGCCGCGGCCCGTTCCAGGGCGCGCTCGCCGCAGACGGTCACGAAGGCGTTGACCGCGGGATTGGTCTTCTCGATCCGGTCCAGGGCCGCCTGGACCGCCTCGACCGGGGAGATCTCGCGCCTGCGGACCGCCTCGGCGAGCCGGATGGCGCTCAGTTCGGTGGTTTCGGTCATCTCGGGCCTCGCATCGGGTCGTCGGGTCGTCGATTGTCGTCATCGAGCCGGATGAGAGGGGAAACACCGCCCGTGCCGGTCCGGTTGCGGGCAGGCGGAGGGGATTCGCGGTCCGCGAGCGGTGTTTCACGACGGCGGGACGAGCAACCCTCGCGCCACGCGCGCGTACCCCAACCGCCTTACCGGATCAAGGCTTTCCGCTCCGCCCCGGTCTCGGTTAGTCTCGCGCCGGAGCCCTACAGGTCTAGACCTATTGGAGACAGGCTCATGGTCGTCACCCCCCGTTCCCCGCTCACCCGCGCCGACGACCTCGCCGGGCCGCGCCCGGAGCTGCTGAGCCTCCTCGGCGGCCACTTCGCGCGCGCCGAACCACGGGACCGCGCCCTCGCCTACGTCCGCGCCCTCCTCGCCGACCCCACCCGGGGCAGCGCCGCCGAGATCGCCGCGCAGGCCGGCGCCGACAGCGCCTGGAGCACGCAGCGGCTCCTCACGCGCGCGGTGTGGGACGCCGACCGGCTCCGCGACAGCGTCCGGGACCACGTCGTCCCCCTGCTCGGCACGTCGGGCCCCTGCCTGGTGCTGCGCCGGCACGAGACGGCGCGAGCGGGCACGGGCGCCGTGGCGGTCGCCCCCGCCTCGCCTTCCCCGGCCGCGCAGCCCCCGGCCTCCCCGGCCCCGTCGCGCTCGGTCGCGGCGTCCCCGGCCCCGCCGTCCCCGGTCTCGGCGTTTCCGGCCTCTGGCCCGCCGAGGGGCCCGGCCTCGGGCGCCGCGGCGCCGCAGGCCGTCTCCCGCGTCGCGGGGCGGGACCGGCACACCCAGGTCGCGGCGCTGCTCTGCTACGTGTCCCGGGACAGGGGCGCGCTGATCGACCGGGAACTGCACCTGCCGCCCTCGTGGGTCGCCGACCCGGGGCGCTGCGCCAGGGCGGGCGTGCCCGCGGAGCGCGTACGCCCCCGCAACATGGCCGACCTGGGGCGGGAGATGCTGGAGCGCGCCCTCGCGGGCGGCGTCCCCGTGGGTGCCGTCTTCGGCGGGCCGGACTTCGCCGACCCCCGGTTACGCCGGTGGATGTGTCACCTGAGACTGCCGTTCTGTGTCGAGCTTCCCCAACTGCCGCACCCGTCCACGGCGGAGGCGGACCCCGTCGCTCCACGCGGCGAGGCGGGCCGCGAGGAGACCTGGCAGCTGCTCGGCCGGGGCCTCGGCTCCGTCTACGGGCATCCGGCGCCGGGGTTCCGGCTCACCCTGCTGGCCCGACGCCTGCCCTCGGGCCAGATCTCACGCTTCCTGCTGCACGCGCCGGCCACCACCCCCGACCTCCCGGCCGCCCGGGCCATGGCCGCCGCGGGCGCCGCGGCCGCGCTCGCCGTCCACGAGGCCGACACCCGGGCGGGGTTGAGCAGCCATCAGGTGCGCACCTGGGTCGCCTGGTACCGCCACACCACCCTGGCGATGACGGCCGCCGCGCTCCGGCTGGAGCGGAATAGGGCGGCCCCCACCTCTTAAGTACCGCTCCTTCGGCGCGTGCTTGCCGCCCCGACGGGGGCGGTGCTCTAATCGAAGGGCCGGAGCCGAATAACGTATCGGAATATGCACCGCATCCGGCCTTCATCTTTCGTTCCCACGAATTTCATTCGGTACCGGTGACCGAATTCAAGCCGGGCGCGGTCCTGAAGCAGACCCCTGAACCAGGCTGCCGACCCGGTGTTCTCGCAAGCGTGTCAGAAAAGCCATTCCTACCAGGAGTCTGCGAAGCGACATGCCCCAATTGACGAGTGTCACAAGCCTGACGGCCGAGGGAGAGGCCCGCGTGGCCCTGGCGGGACTGCGCGCCAGGGCCCAGGAGCTGAGCCGGGTCGCCGAGGCGACCGAGAGGGTCCTGGCCGAGCCGGACGGCCTGTCGATGGAGATCCCGGCCTTCCGGGAGTTCGCGCGCGAGGCGGTGCCCCGCTGGCACTTCGCCATGCTCAACGACCACGAGCGCAACGACGCCCTGGCCACCGCCCTGGAGCGGGTCGTCCCCCGGGGAAGCACCGTGCTCGACATCGGCGCCGGCACCGGCCTGCTCGCCATGATGGCGGTACGGGCCGGCGCCGCCCACGTCTACAGCTGCGAGGCGAACCCGCTGATGGTCGAGGTCGCCCGGCAGGTCGTCGCGGCCGAGGGCTTCGCCGACCGCATCACGGTCCTCGCCTGCCGCTCCGACGAGCTCACGGTCGGCCGCGAGCTGCCCCGCCGGGTGGACGCCGTGATCTCCGAGATAGTGGACTGCGGTCTCATCGGCGAGGGCATCCTTCCCACGATCCGGCACGCCCGCCGCGAACTCCTCGCCAGCGACGGGGTCATGCTCCCCGAGCGCGCGCGGATCCTCGGCATGCTGCTGCAGAGCGAGAACGCGGTGAACCTCAACCGGGTCAGCCGCGCGGGCGGCTTCGACGTCTCGCGGCTCAACGCCTTCGCCACGCCCGGCCACTTCCCGATCCGGCTGCACACCTGGCCGCACCGGACGCTCTCCGATCCGGTCGAGCTGGTCTCCTTCGACTTCGCCGTGGACCCGCTCGGACCCGGCGAGCGCAAGCTCGTCCTGCCGGTGCGCGAATCCGGCACCGTGCACGCCCTGGTCGCGTGGTTCGAGATGGAGCTCGGCGGCGGTGTCGTCCTCCGCAACTCGCCGGAGAACATCGGCTCCCACTGGATGCAGGCGCTGATCCCGCTCGCCGAGCCCGTCGAGGCCGAGGCGGGCTCGACGGTCGAGCTCGACCTGGTGTGGAGCGAGACCCGGCTCTCCCTGGCCTGAGCACCGGCCCCTCCGACCCGGCTTCGTCCTCGGCTTCGGTTTCGGCTCCTGGCCCGGCTCCTGCCCCGGCCCGGCTCGGCCCCTGGCTCGGCTCCGCCCCCGGCCTCGGCCCTGGCCCCGGTCCCGGCCAACGGTCCCGGGCCCGATCCGGACTCCGGTCCCGCGCCGCACCCGCACCGACCCTTGCCCCTGAACCCCACCGATCAGTGGAAGGCAGTCCCGCACATGTCGCACACCCCTGCCCCGTACGAGCCGTTCGAGCTGCGCGGGGACGCCCTGCGCGAGGCGATCGTGGCCTATGCCGCCAACCCGGTGTACACGGACAACGAGGAGTGGGAGAACTCCGACAACCCCTACCGCAGGCAGCTGCGCCCGCAGGTCCTCCCGTACCTGGACTTCGACCGGGTGCCGGGCCGCGACAGGATCCTGGAGTACAGCAGCCTGGCCGCCCAGCGCCTGCTCACCAGCATCTACGAGGCCGATCTCGTCTTCTTCCCGAAGGCCGGCCTGGGTGAGCTGTCCGAGGACTTCCGCCACTACTACAGCCCCGGCAACCGTGCCCGCGGGGAGCTCGTCCGGCCCGCGCTGGAACGTTTCGCCTTCGGCTTCCTCGACGAGGAGGTCGAGGTGTCCGGCGAGTGGACCACCGAGCGACTGCTCGCCTACCTGGAGGACCTGGACGTCTACGCCGAGGGCGAGGCGTCCCCGGCCGAGAAGGCGATCCGCGACTCCTCGGACCGGCAGCGCGCCGCCCGCATGTGGCTGATCCAGTTCGCCCCGGACTTCCTCTCCGAGGCCTCGCCGATGGCCCGCAACGTGCTCGGGTATTACGGTCCCGAACAGTCGGAATGGTTCAAGATCCTGCTCGACGAGTACGGCTACGGCGTGCACGACACGAAACACAGCACCCTTTTCGAGGCGACCCTCGAATCCGTCGACCTCGGTTCCGACGTCCACCGGTACTGGCAGTACTACCTCGTGTCGAGCCTGGCGCTGAACAACTATTTCCACTATCTGGGAAAGAACCACGAGAATTTCTTCCGCTACGTCGGCGCGCTCTACTACACGGAAAGCACCCTCGTCGACTTCTGCCGGCGCGCGGAGAGCCTCCTGACGGACGTCTTCGACGGCGCCGCGGACGTCCGGTACTTCACCGAGCACGTCCACATCGACCAGCACCACGGCCGCATGGCACTGGACAAGCTGGTGAAGCCCCTGATCGAGCGTCACGGGGAGCAGATCATCCCGGAGATCGTCCGCGGCATCGAGGAGTTCCGGCTCCTGAGCACGATCGCGGACGAGGACTTCGCCACCCAGATCGCGTGGATGGACGACGCCGACCGCTACAAGGAGCTGCACGCCCCGGTGTACGCGGCGATCCAGGAGGGCCGGGTGAAGCCGCCGGTCGCCGACATCGTGGAGCCGTACGGCGAACTGTCCAACACCCACAGCCACGAGGGCGACGAGCTCTGCCACATCGTGAGCGGCACGATGAGGTTCGTCAGCGGGTTCAACTCGTACCGGATCCTGGAGGCCGGTGAGGGCACCGTGATCCAGAGCAACCGGCTGCACGGCGCGATCATCGAGTCCGACGAGTGCGTCTACCAGATCTTCTCGGTCGGGGACCACCGCGCATGCCTGTCGTGACGTTCAAGGTCAGCGGAGCGGAGAACTGCGTCCGCGTCGCCGGCCTGCCCTATGTGTACATCCGCACCGAGGCGGGCGGGGCGGTGCTGCCGGCCTCCTGCCCGCACCGGGGCGGCCCGCTCAACCTCGCCTCGGTCGACGCGACCGGACGGCGGCTCGTGTGCCCGTGGCACGAGCAGACCGTGTCGATCGCCCGGCTGAGCCGCCGCGTTCCGGCCGTCCGCTCGGGCGACTCCGTGACCGCGGTGGTACGGGGTCCGGTGGACGCGCCGGTGGAGCTCGGCCACCTTCCCGTGTCCCCGCAACTCGACGCGGCCGGGTGAATTCTTCGGGGGCGGCCTTACGGGGCCGCCCCCGGGAACCCGTAACCGGGAACCCGTAACCGGGAACCCGTAACCCCCGAGCAGTGTCAGGAGCCTTCTTGGACCGTCGTCCGCCCCTTCCCTTCTCCCTCCGGTGCCGTCCCGGGACGCACCGGAGCTCGCCGCGTTTCCCCGCGGCCCGCTCAGGCCACCACGGGGCGGCAGCTGAAGCAGGCCCGGTAGCCGGCCGCGCGGGCCGCGTCCACCGAACCGAACGGCACCCGGTGCCGGTCGGTGATGCGGCGCGCGTGCGCGCAGGTCGGGTAGCAGAAGATCCGGGTGGTGTCGCTGCCCAGGTAGTGGGTGCCCTCGGCGGAGAACCGATCCAGGCGGTCCGTGTCGATGCCCTCGTGGGCCCACAGCCGGTCCACCAGGTCGGGGGGCAGCCCGCAGTCGACGGGCCGCCCGTCCTCGTCACTGAGCCGGTGGACCGGGATCAGCACCGGGGCCGGGGTGGCCCGCACCGCCCGCAGTATCTCCACCGCGGTGAACTCCCGCAGCCCCGCCTCCTTCGCCAGCCACCCGGCCGGCCGGAGCTGGCCGCGCGGAATCGCCCGCACCGCCTCCAGGACCTTCCGCTCGGCTTCCGTCAGGTCGCCGTAGTTGTAGCGGAGCATCCGGTCGCGGCCGGTGCGCAGTGCTCCGGCGACCCCGGGCAGTGGCTTGGCGGTCGGCAGCGCCGTGCGTCCCGTGCGACGCAGGTGGGCCTCCTCGAACGCGTCCGGGCGCGCGAACCAGTCGACCGGCGCCGAGCCGGTGACCGCACCGCGGCCGTAGGCCACGAACAGGGTGGCGACCGGGCTCTCGACCACGGCGTACCGGTCGTACTCGCGCTCGGCGACACCGGCGCGCTCCAGGATGCGGATCGCCAGGTCCGCGGGCATCGGTACGCGCAGGTCGTCGACGCCCGGCGGCGAGATGTCCGCGATCTTCGCTGACGACACCTGGGGCCTGGCCGTACCGTTCCGTCTGTCCGGCTCGTCGCCGGAGCCGGAGTGGAGCCGGCTCATCCGATCACCTCCTCTTCCGCCAGCTGGGGCTTGCCGCGCAGCGCGGCGAGACCTCGTGACACCTGCGCCTTCACGGTGCCGACCGGACAGCCCAGCAGCTCCGCGACCTCCGCGTAGCTCAGCTCGCCGACGTGTCGCAGGACCACCGGAAGCCGGTGGTGCTCGGGCAGCTCGGCGAGGGCGGCCACCAGTCTCTCCCTCTCGAAGGCGTGCTCGGCATGCCGCTCGGGGCCGGGACGCCCGTCCGCGAGCGGCAGTTCCTGGACGTCCACCCCGTC
Organism: Streptomyces sp. NPDC020807; assembly: GCF_040641575.1. Lineage (NCBI taxonomy): Bacteria > Bacillati > Actinomycetota > Actinomycetes > Kitasatosporales > Streptomycetaceae > Streptomyces > Streptomyces sp. NPDC020807. The sequence goes on along the minus strand of NZ_JBFADU010000036.1, from coordinate 9,000 downwards.
CTCGGCGGCCGGCCGTCTGGTCAGCGTGCGCACGTGGTTGCGCCACACGTTGGTGGCGATCGCGAGCAGCCAGGCCCGCGGCTGCAGGGCGAGCCGCCGGTCCGGCGTGTAGTCGCGGAGCGCCGTGTAGGCCCGCAGGAAGGTGTCCTGCACGAGGTCCTCCACGTCGCGCGGCGCGCCGGACAGCCGCAGCAGCACCGCGTACACGGCGCCGCCGTGGGTGCGCACGAGCTCTGCGAACCCACGGTCGAGATCTGCGGCGAGCAGCTCGGTCAGCGGAGGTGGGATGTCGTCCATCACTGACGTAAACACCACCGTCCGCCGAAGGGTTGCACCGCCTCGGTGAGCCCTTCCGTCACACCTGCCAGCCTAGGCGGTGTTCCCTCGGGGGACCGCCGTCAGGTGCGGGGGGCGGTGCGGCGGCCGAGCAGGAGGCCGAGGGCGACCATGCCGCCGCCGAGGCCGAAGTGGAGCCAGTCGTCGGCCCTGTTCAGGGGGACGAAGTTGGCGGAGCTGTCGTAGTCGACGACGAGGCCGTAGATCCACAGGGCGAGGTAGACGAGGCCGCCGCCGATCAGGTAGGCGCGGGCGGCCGCGGCGGTGCTCGCCATGGCGACGCCGACGACGCCGAACAGGAGGTGGACGAGGTTGTGCAGGACGGAGACCTGGAAGACGCCGAGCAGCATGGCTTCCGAGTGCTGCTCGGCGAACTCCAGGGAGTCGTAGTCGGTCGTCACGCCGGGGATGAAGCCGAGGACGCCGGCCAGGAGGAAGACGGCTCCCACCAGGAGGGCGGCGAGCTGTACGGGTGATCGGGAGGTGGCTCGGGCGCGGGTCGTCATGGCGCTGCTCCTTCCGGCGAGGCGGTGCCGGCCGGGTCGCTCCGGCGCCTGCCCCGGAGCGGAACCCGCAAACGGCGCTCGGCACCGAGCGGCCGTCCGGCCGCGGGTTCGGGGCTTCGGTCCCTTCTGCCGTTCGTGTCGCGGGGGTGATCGTGGGGAGGGACGGGACGGGGAGCGGCGAGAGTCGCGGCGAGGGAGCGGGCCTCGTGGTGAAGTGACCCCTCAGGTCCCGACACTTCCGTGTTATACCGCGAGTTCCAGCCGTTGAGGGCAGCGGGCCCTCGCCTGGTACGGCGTGATGTAGCCGATGGTCGAGTGGAGCCGCTCCCGGTTGTAATGTTCCGCGATCCACCGGAAAACGTCCTGCCGAGCCTGCGCCCGGGTCCCCCAGACGGTCGTACCGATCTCTGCTTTCAGGACGGCGAAGAAGCTCTCCGCGGCAGCATTGTCGAAGCATGAACCGGTGCGTCCAGCGCTCTGCCGAATGTCCAACTCGCGCAGCAGGGCACGGAATTGGTTTGAGGTGTATTGCGAGCCGCGGTCCGACGTTTGGTGCGCGGGTGGTCGGCCATCGACCAGCCCACGACCTCCCGCGTGCACAGATCGATCAGCGTCGCCAGATACAGTCAGCCCTCTGCAGTCGGCAGACAGGTGATGTCCCCGACGAATTTCAGGCCCTGCATCGGCGCGGTGAAGTCGCGCAGGATCAGGTCCGGTGCGGACGGCGCCGTGCGGTCCTGCTTCGTCAGCGACCGCGATTACCGTCGCGTCGTCCCGGCGATCTCTCGCTCGCGCATGATCCGTGCGACGCGTTTGCGGTTCACCACGTGCCCCTGGTCCCGGATTTTCCGGGTGATCCGCAGAGCCCCGTAGGCTCCCCCGGAATCGGTGTGGATCGCCTGGATGCGGTGGACCAGCCCCTCCTCCGCGTCGGCCTTCTCCTACCGTGCCTCCTTGTTCTGGTGCCAGGTGCAGTAGCCGGAGCGGTCCCAGCCGAGAACATCGCACATCCGCTTCACCTTGTGGGCGTTCCGGTGCTCGTCGACGAAACGGCAGCGGATCACCGTGTCGTCTCCCGCGCGAGATAGGCGGCGGCCTTGTGGAGGATCTCGTTGTCCTCCTTCAACCGGGCGTTCTCCCGCCGCAGGCGCCTGAGCTCCTCCTTCTCATCAGGCGTCATGCCGACGTCACCCTCGCCGTCCACAGCCTGGGTGCGGGTCCACTCCTCGCGGACCCACCTGCGCAGGGTCTCCAGAGGGATGCCCAGGCCGTGGGCGATGTCGGTGAGGGAACGGTCCGGCGCGGAACGCGCTAGGTCGACCGCGTCCCGCTTGAACTCTTCGGGGTAGTTCTTCCGCTATGCCACCTTGGATCACTTCTCCTGGACGACGAAACATCCAGCGTCCAGGTGTCGGAATTTCGGGGGTCACTCCACTGTGCGGCTGACCCCGTAAACCGCACTGACCTCAGCGGAATGGTCAGCGTCAATGGCTTGCTGCCTGAGACAACAGTCTGCGACCTCTATTACTGGCGCTGCGGCGGAATGATGGCGATCACGTTTTGGGCGCTCCGACAAGTGAAGGCTGCGTACAGAGACCAAGCCAAGCGGAACGCCTTCCGTCACTGCATCTGGCAGGCAGTTCTTGCCTGGGCATACGGGGCGGGAACGGCCCGCAGGCTTGGATACGCTCACGAAAGGGACGCTGGCAGTGGCGTAAAGGCGGTTAAGGACTCCCGCGCCGATGCCTACAACAGTATTGTCGGCAGAGGGGTCGGGCGGCAGATTGCAGCGTGACAATAGTTGGCGCAAAGAAGGCCGCCTGCAGGAGTTGCGCCAAGCTAGTAAGTCGACACCGGCCTAGGTCAAAAGAGACGTATTGGGGGTTTGTGTAAATGAGTGGCTCACACATTCCACGCGCCGCGGGGGAAGTTGGCCGCAGCACCGGCCGCCTCGTGTTTGTGATCGTCGAATCAGCCGTCACCGCAGTGCTGTCGCTGTGCTGGCTGCTGCTGGCCCTGGCGATGTACATGGAGTCGTATGACCTCGACACCAGCGCCTTCAAGCCAGCCGCGCGAGGAGGCGCAGTTGGCCTGGCTCGCTGCAGGCGCCCTCACCTCCATCGGGGTCGCCTGGCTTGTCAGAATAGCCCGTAGTCCCCGCGCGTGGCTGGTCATCGACGGAATCATTGCATTGCGACTGCTCGTCGTCTTGGTTGTCACGGGATTCCTTGCCGCAGACCTACTCGGCGGCTAACGGCATCACATCAAGCGGGAAACGGCATTCCCAACCAATAGTACCTCCGAGCAGTTGTTAAGAGCATCCGCGGAAAGCTCTTCCTCGCTCGCCCAAAAAGGCCCCGTCGGATCGCTGACGGGCCCTTTCGTCACTTCAGAACAGGCTGCTCAGTAAGGGGCATGAAATCGCTGACAGCCTTCACCAAGTCTCCTGCCACTCACAGCGCTGACCGCCTGGTGGGGCCAACCTAACCCGTTACTCGGTGGGGCCAATTGCAGCCGTCACCCTGGGGCCAAGAAACCCCGTCCAAAGGGATGGCCCGTATAAGGACGTGAGCTGGAGGTTCGCCTAACAGTACGTGTGCGTCCTAACTACCTGGTCGGACGCCGTCTTGAGCACGTGGTCGCCTCGTGGCACCTGTACGACTCAGAGGCTCCGTCTGGCCCGCTGGACGTGTGGCTGATCGACAGCGAAGCGGTCGCCACGCGCATCACGACCGGGTCGGACTGGGGCCTGATCGTGGAGACATCTGGTGCCTGATCATGGAGACATCGGCCCCCTTCGCGGGATACGACATGGCGGAGTCAGGCCGCGTCGAGGTGGCACCGATCAGCGGCGAGACCCCGTTCGCGGGCCACCTCGGCCAGACGGCGCTGGCAGTCAGCGAAGAGAGTGTCCCGGTCAACGGGCGGATTTGGGCTGGAGCGTTCTGCTCGTCGGCCCGGTGCACGCGCTCTCCGACCCGGCCGAGGTCATGGGCATGAGCCGGGCCGTGACCGTGCGTCCCTGGTCCGGGGACGGCCGGGACACCGCCGTGAGGCTCGTGCCGCGTCGCGTCACGGGACGCCGGATCCTCGTGCCCGGCGCGCCCGGAACGTGAAGCGAGGAGAGGTCGAGGGGCGGACCGGCCGGTCCGCCCCTCAACCGCACGCTCATCCCAGCGGGACGACCGCCACCGGCGCCGCAGCTCGTCGAGGCCGACGCGTACGCCGGCGCCCAGCTCCTCGGCGATCCCCGGGTCCACCACGGCCGCGTAGCCGTAGGAGGCGGGCACCGTCCAGGTGCTGAGGAACCGCAGAGGAACGCGCCGTCTGGCGGCTTCCCCGAACGCGAAGGCCAGCAGGGGCTCGCACGGATGGTGGAGATCCACGCCGACCACGATCCCGTGGGCGGACGCCGCCGGGTCCGGGCGCCGCGCGCGCACGAGGACGACCGGCCGCCGGGCCACGCCGACGACCGCGAGGGAGACGGATCCCACGACGAAGCCGAGGACGCCGCCGAGCCCGCGCGACCCGAGCACCAGCAGGTCCGCCTCGTCCGACGCCGCGACCAGTTCGTCCGCCGCGCGCCCGCGCGCCCGCTCCGTGGTGACCTCCAGATCGGGGTGCTCTTTCCGGGCCCGGTCCGCCTCGTCGTGCAGGAGCGCCTCGGCCCGCTCGTACAGCGTCCGGGCGTAGGGGGCCGGGATCTCCGGAGTGTTCGGCCATTCCTCCACGTGCACCAGACGCAGCGGAACCCCACGGAGAACCGCTTCCCCCGTGGCCCACCGTGCCGCGGCGAGGCTTTCCTCCGAGCCGTCCAGTCCTACGGTGACCTGCGCTGCCATCACTGCCTCCTCGGCCGTCCGTCGATGGCACCAGGCTCGTCCGGCGCACCGCCGCGCGTGAGGGCCGGGCAGGTCCGCATCGGGGCCGAACGGCCCATCGCGGCCGGCGCGGGCCGGTGTCAGCGTGAGGAGTGACGCCCCTCCGGACGCCGTACGAGCCCCGGACGCACTCCCGAGGAGGAGCCATGAGCAGCGAGCCCCTGGTCCGGCCCGAGCTGCCCGACGTCCTCGTGGGCGTCGACGGCTCCCCTTCGGCCCGGACGGGCGCCCTGTGGGCCGCCGCGGAGGCGGACCGACGGTCCCGCCCCCTGCACCTCGTCCACGCCGCCGACACGGACCGGCGCGCCTACTGGAGCGACGCCGAGGCGATCCAGGCCGTCCGGGAGACCGGTCGTGATCTGCTGGCCGTGACCGAGGCGGCGGTCAGGGAGTGCTTTCCCGACCTCGTTGTCACCCGGCTGCTCGACCGACGCGAACCGCTCGACGGGCTCCTGGAGGCCGCCGGCCACGAGAAGACGGTCGTCGTCGGCAACAGGGGCCTCGGAGGATTCTCCGCCCTCCTGCTCGGCTCCGTGGGGCTCGGAGTCGCCGCCCGCGCGGACGTGCCGGTGGTCGTCGTCCGCGGCGGGGCGGACGGTCCCGAGGCGGGTTCCGTGACCGCGGCGGTCCGCGATGCCGACGACCTGGGGTGGCTGCTCCTCGCCGCCGCCGAGGCGGACGTCCGCAAGGTTCCGCTCCGCCTCCTGAGCGTGTGGAACATCCTCACGCACGTCGGCGACGTGGCGACCATGCTCGACGACCTCGACGCCGCCGCGCACCGGCGGGTGCGCGAGGTGAAGACCCTCGCCGACCGCGTCCGCGAGTGGTACCCCGACCTCACCGTCGCCCATCACGTCGAGACCGGGACCTCGACGCCCGGGATCCTCGTCGACGCGAGCGCCCACACCGACCTGATCGTGATGGGCCGGGGACACCGGCCCCTCGGCGTGGGCCCTTCCCTCGGGCGCGTCGCCCACGCCCTCATCCACCACGCCCACTGCCCCGTGGAGATCGTCCCCGTCGACTTCGGGACGCGCGGCGGCGACACCGCGTGAACGACCTCCTGTTCGGAGTGGACCCCGAGGAGGTCTCCGTACCCGCCGCCGTATGGGCGGCGGACGAGGCCCACCGCCGACGTCTGCGGCTGCGCCTCGTCGTCGCCGTGCCCCCCGTGCACGACCGGCTGAGGTACGACGCCCTGGGCCACCGCACCGCCCTGCGGATCCGCGCGGAGTCCGCCCTCGCCGACGTCGAGGAACTCGTCCGCAGGCTCCACGGCACTCTGCCGACGACCTCGGAGCTCGTGGACGGGGCACCGGCCACGGTGCTGCTCGCCCGGGCGACCGGGGCCGACCTGGTGGTGGTCGGGTCGCGCCGGCTCGGCAGGGCCGCCGAACTGCTCGGCGAGAACTCGGTCGTCGCCCCCCTCAGCGCGCGCGCTCCCTGCCCCGTCGTCGTGGTCCGGGCGCCGGAGCACAGTGAGGCCCGTCCGCCCACCCTCGTGGTCGGTGTGGACGGCAGCGAACAGAGCCAGGAGGCCGTCGCGTTCGCCGTCCGCGAGGCGAGCCTGCGCGAGGCACGGCTGAGAGCGATCTGGGTCTGGCCCCGATCGCTCCTCGCCCACGAGGACACCGAGGCGGGCCTGGCCGAGCGGCGTCGCCTCCTCGCAGAGTCCGTGGCCGGCTGGGCGGAGCGCTACCCCGACACGGACATCGACCAGGACGTCGTGCGCGGGCATCCGGTCGCGGAACTCGCGCTGGCCGCAAGGGAATCCCTCGCAGTGGTCGTCGGTCGGACGGGGCGCGGCGGCTACTCGGGCATGCGCCTCGGATCGACGGTCCACGGCCTCCTGCACCACGCCGACTGCCCGGTGATCACCGTCCCCTCCGGCGCCCCGGTTCGCGGGGGCGACCGCCCCCGGGGCCGGGCCGAACGGCCCCCTCGCCTGGGGCCCGACAAGCCTCCACCGGGTTGACCCCCTCGGCGCTGGGCACCGTGCACGCCGCCCCCGAGGCTGGTGGAAGCGCACGTCCCAAAGGCCGCTCCAGGCCCTGCGAAGAGGTGAGTGCCATGCATCGCGTCCGTATCAGCACCAAACCCCGCCGGCCCCGCGAGCAGACCCCGCTGGACCTGTGCACCCCGTCCGGCCGCACCCTGCCCCACTGACCGGCTCGCCGGCCGGCCCGGCCGGGGCCCGAGGAGGACGCCATCGGATCCGTGCGACGCGTCGCCCCCTTCACCGACCTGGGCCGCCAGGACGCCAGCCGCGTCGAAGGCGGGAACGCCTTGCTCGGCGAGCTGATCGACCGGCTCGGTGCGGCGGGAAACCAGGTTCCGCCCGGATTCGCCACCACCGCGGACGCCTACGGGGAACTGCTCGACGCCCACCGTCTGCGGTCCCTTCTCGCCGCCCACGTCCTCCTGCACCGCCGCGACCCCGCCCGGTGAACGACGCACCACGACGCCGGACCTTCAAGGGCCGGTCGGACCCCTTGGGGACGGTACCGTTCGGCCCTCTCCGACAGCCCCCTTCGACACTGCGCCGCGCGTCGGACGGACAGCAGCCTGGAAGTGCGGAGGCGGACCCTCCGCCACCTGCCGGGGCGGCACCCGGCACCATGGAAGAGGAGCAGGACGATGACCGGAGCCAAGCCGGAACGCAGGCACAGCTCGTTCCCCGACTTCGACACCTGGTTCGGACGGGAGTTCCCCGGCCTCCCCGGATGGCGCCCCGCCACGGCCGCCCACGCCATCCCGGTCGAGGTCTCCACCGGCGACGACGGCGTCTACACGCTGCGGGCCGAACTCCCCGGGATGGACCCGGACGACATCAGCCTCACGGTCGACGACAACATCCTCACCGTGAGCGCCGAGCACCGGGAGAGCACCGAGGACAAGGACCACTCGGAATTCCGCTACGGGGCGTTCCGCAGGACCGTACGCCTCCCCGACACCATCCCCGCGGACGACGTCGACGCCTCCTACGCGGACGGCATCCTCACCGTGCGCGTCCCGATGCCCGCCCCGGACACCCGCACGGCACGGACCATCCGCGTCAAGCGGGCCGCCGACGGGGAGGAGGACCGGTCATGACCACGAAGCGCGTCCTCGTGGCCTACGGCAGCAAGCACGGCGCGACCGCCGGCATCGCCGACGAGATCGGCAGGACCCTCCAGGCCGACGGATTCGACACCGACGTCCGGCCGGCCGACACCGTCACCGACGTCAGCGACTACGACGGCGTCGTCCTCGGCGGAGCGCTCTACGCCGGACGCTGGAACGGCAAGGCCCGCAAGTGCGCCCGGCGTAACGCCGAACAGCTCCGGCACCGCCCCGTCTGGCTCTTCAGCAGCGGCCCCGTCGACAGCTCCGCCGAACGGCACGACATTCCGCCCGTACCCGGGGTCGCCCGCCGCATGGAGCAGCTGGGCGCGAGGGAGCACGTCACCTTCGGCGGCGCCCTCACTGCGGACAACCCGGACTTCATCGCCCGGGCCATGGTCCGCAAGGGCAAGGGCGGGGACTTCCGCGACCCGGCCCGCGTCCGCGCCTGGGCCCACCGCATCGGAGCCGCACTCGAAGAGGACGGCTGAGTCCCGGCCCTCCCGCCCGAGGGACGACAAGCGCCCGGAGGCGTGTCATGACCGAACGCGAACCGCCCCGCAGGGACCCGCCACCGTCACGCGCAGGCGCGGGGCGCCGGACGGCCGTGCTCGTCGTCCTGATCCTCGCCCTGTTCTGCGGCACGATCGCCGCCGGATACCTGTGGGACTTCGTAGCCCGGACGGAGCGCGCCCGAGCCGCCCAGCTTCACCAGGTCACGGCGACCACCACAGGGGCCGCCAGGGAACCGTCCGCCCTGACGCGGAGCGGTGCGGCGAGCCGCGCCATCGCCCCCGCCCTGTGGGAGTACCCGGACGGGGTGCGCCGCTCCGGCACCGTCGAGGTCCCCGCCGGGACGCCCCGGGGACGGACCGTGACCGTCACGGTGGACGACTCGGGCACCGTCGTCCGCCGGGCCAGCAGCTCGTCGGACATCATGCTGATCTCCCTTGTCGGCGGCACCGCCACGGCAGGAGCGGTCGCGGCCACCGGAGCCGGGACCCTCGTCGTCATGCGACGGAGAACCGACGGCTGTACGTTCGCGGCCCTGGAGCGTGAGTGGGAGCAGGTCGAGCCCGTCTGGTCCGGTCGTCTCCGGAGGGGTAGCGGCCCGGAGGGCGGCCCCGGGACGGACGATGTCTGACCACGGCGCCGACCGGACGGCGACCGGTCGC
>NZ_JBFADU010000035.1:0-61791 GCF_040641575.1 Streptomyces sp. NPDC020807 | reverse complement strand
TGTTTCCAGGCCCTCCGGGCGCTTCCTTCGTTTCCGACTCTATCAGATCTTTTCGATCCGATTTCCTCGGTGCTTTCCGGTCCTTCGCTTTCGCTTCGGGCCTTTCGGCGGTTCCGACTCTATCAGACCTTTTCAGTGCCTGACCCCCAGTCAGCGGGGCTTGTCTTTCCGGCTGTTGGGCCGTTCCGACGTCTCAAACTCTAGCGGATTCCCCGGGCGACTCATAATCGAGTCTTTCGAATTGAATTTCGGCATGCCGAAATTCTTTCCCGTTGGGGAGTTCGTGCGAGTTGAGGTGCCGCATCTGCGGCGGGATGGTCGTCGCAGAACCGTTCCGGCTCCGTGACAACTCGGAGAACATTACGGATCCGCAGGGGGCGTGTCAACCCCTGTCCGTCAGTCCAGGTCCTTGAGCCGGCCGCCGGCGTCGGGCTGGGTGAGCTCCACGCGGCGGAGCAGGCGGATGAGGGCGTCGCCGAGGACTCCCCTCTCCTCTGTACTGAGGTCCTGGAGGAGCTCCTCCTCGAAGTCCGTGGCCATGCGCATGGCCTCCAGCCACTTCGAGCGGCCCTCGTCCGTGAGCTCGACGATCACGCGGACGCGGTTGTTCTCGTCGCGGTCGCGGGTGACCAGGCCCTCGCCCGCCATGCGGTCGATGCGGTGGGTCATCGCGGCCGGCGTGAGGCCGAGGCGCTTCGCGAGCTCGCCCGGGCCCAGCCGGTAGGGAGCGCCCGCGAGCACGAGGGTCTTGAGGACCTCCCACTCCGCGTTGCTGATCCCGAGGTCGGCGAGCTGGCGGCCGTACGCCACGTTCATGCGGCGGTTCAGGCGGCCGAGGGCGGAGACGACCTTCTCGACCTGGGGGTCGAGGTCGCGGTACTCGCGCTGGTAGGCCGCGATCTGCTCGTCGAGGCTCGGCTCCTGGGGAGCGGTGTCGGACATGCGGGGAGTATCCCACGCGCCCCCTTGGCGTTGAAGTCCTTCGGTGTGTATTGTTAAGGAGTTAATTTTAGCTTCTAAGTCTTCAGGGTTCAGGTGTGTAGGTCTGAACCTCTACCGAAGTGGGTGAGTGTGACCAAGGCGAGGGGCGCAGCGATGCGCAGGATTCAGGCAGGCAGTGCGCTGAGCTCGTTCGGGCTCGGCTTCACCGTGCCGTACCTCTATGTGTACGTGGCTCAGGTGCGGGATCTGGGCGCCGCCACCGCGGGCGTCGTCCTCGCCGTCTTCGCCATGGCCGCGCTGGTGGTCCTCCCCTTCAGCGGGCGGGCCATCGACCGGCGCGGGCCCGTACCCGTTCTGCTGCTCGCGTCCGGCGTGGCCGCCGTGGGTGCGGTGGGCATGGGGTTCGCGTCGAACGTGCCGGCGGCCGTGGGGTCCGCGGCGCTGCTCGGCGCGGGTACCGCCGTGCTCCAGCCGGCGCTCGCGACGATGATCGTCTGGTGCTCGACCCCCGCCGGTCGTACGCGCGCCTTCGCCATGCAGTTCTTCCTGCAGAACCTCGGCCTCGGTGTCGGTGGTCTGATCGGCGGCCTGCTCGTCGACACGAGCAGGCCCAGCAGCTTCGTCCTGCTGTTCTCGATCGAGGCGGCGATGTTCCTGGTGCTCGCGGCGGTCGTGGGGACCGTGCGGATGCCGGGCTCGCCCGCCCTGCGGGACACCCGTCCTTCCGGGGGCGCCAAGGGCGGCGGTGTGCGTGCGCTGCTCGGGCACAAGGCGATGGTGCAGCTGTGTGTGCTGGGCTTCGTGCTGTTCTTCGCCTGCTACGGGCAGTTCGAATCGGGTCTCGCCGCCTACGGCACGGAGGCCGCCGGGATCGAGCCGTCGACGCTCGGCATCGCGCTGGCCGCCAACACGGCGGTCATCGTGGCGGCGCAGTTCCTGGTGCTGAAGTTCGTCGAGCGCCGCAAGCGCACCCGGGTGATCGCGGCCGTCGGTCTGATCTGGACCGTTGCCTGGCTCATCGCCGGGTACGCGGGGCTCGGGCACGGCAGCCAGGCGATGGCCACCGCCGCGTTCGTCTCCACGTACGCGCTCTTCGGGCTCGGCGAGGCGATGCTGTCGCCGACCGTGGCGCCGCTGGTGGCCGACCTGGCGCCGGAGTCGATGGTGGGGCAGTACAACTCGGCCTTCGCCCTGGTGAAGCAGCTGGCCCTGGCGGTCGGTCCGGCCGTGGGCGGGCCCATGGGTGCCGCGCTGCACGGTCCGTACATCGTGACGTTCGTGCTCTTCTCGCTCGGCATCACGTTCCTGGCGGTCCGGCTCGGGAAGCAGCTGACCCCCGAGCAGAACCAGCCGTCCCTGGCCTCGGCGAAGCCGTCGAAGGTCGTCGCCCGGCACGAGCCGGTGCGGGAGAGCGAGAGCGCCGGCGCGTAGGCGCCGTCCCTGGGCGCGGACTGATCGTCTTCGATCGGTCCGCGCCCTTTCGTTTCAGTTGGGCAGGGCGAATTCGCACCAGACCGCCTTGCCGCCTCCCGGCGTGCGGCGGCTTCCCCAGGAGGAGGCGATCGTCGCGATGATCGAGATGCCCCGGCCCGCCTCGTCCTCCGTCTCCGCCTTGCGGCGGCGCGGGAGGTGGTCGTCCCCGTCCGTCACCTCGATGATCAGGCGGCGGTCGGTGCGGCGCAGGCGCAGGCGCATGGGCGGGGTGCCGTGCTGGAGGGAGTTCGCGACGAGCTCGCTGGTGGCGAGGACGCCGAGGTCGCACAGTTCGACCGGGAAGCGCCAGCTGGCCAGGACGCCGGAGGCGAAGGCACGCGCGCGGGGGGCCGCTTCCACGCCGCCGAGGAGCTCCAGGGCCGCGTTGTGGAAGAGCTCGGCGTCGGTGCCCTCGCGGGAGGGGTGCTGGACGACGAGGACGGCCACGTCGTCGTCGTGCTCGGCGGTGACGCCCAGGGCGCGGAGGAGACGGTCGCAGACGACCTGCGGGGTGCCGCTCGCGCCGGAGAGGGCGCGGGCGAGTGCTTCGACGCCCTCGTCGATGTCCTCGCGGCGGCGCTCGACCAGGCCGTCCGTATAGAGGACGGCGGTGGAGCCGGGCGGCAGCGCGATGGAGCCGGAGGCGTGGAGCCAGCCGCCGGTGCCGAGCGGCGGGCCCGTCGGATCCTCCGCGCGGCGGACGGTGCCGTCCTCGTCCCGTACGAGGATCGGGAGGTGACCCGCGGAGGCGTAGACGAGCTTGCCCTCGCTGGGGTCGTGGATCGCGTAGACGCAGGTGGCGATCTGGCTGGCGTCGATCTCGGCGGCGAGGCCGTCGAGGAGTTGCAGGACCTCGTGGGGCGGGAGGTCGAGGCGGGCGTACGCGCGGACCGCCGTGCGGAGCTGGCCCATGACGGCGGCGGCGCGGACGCCGCGGCCCATCACGTCGCCGATGACGAGGGCGGTGCGGCCGGCGCCGAGGGTGATCACGTCGTACCAGTCGCCGCCGACCGCCGCGTCCGTGCCGCCGGGCTGGTAGGTGGCGGCGATGCGGAGGTCGTCGGGCTGCTCCAGCTCCTGCGGGAGCAGGGAGCACTGGAGGGTGACGGCGGTCTCGCGGTGGCGGCGCTCGCTGGCGCGGAGCCGCTCGGCGGCGTCGGCGTGGTCGGTGACGTCGGTGGCGTGGACGAGGACGCCGCCCTCGATGTGGGGGCTGTCGACGGGCAGGCAGGTGACCGTGTACGACCCGCCGTCCTGGGTGCGGCGGGACTTCACCGTACGGGGCTTGCCGCTGCGCAGGACCTGGTCGAGGAGGGGCAGCAGGCCGAGGTCCTCCGCCTCCGGGCAGGTGTCGGCGACGGTGGCGCCCGCGGGTCGGGGGCCGAACGCGGCCGCGTAGGCGTCGTTGACGTACGCGATGCGGTGCTCCTGGCCGTAGACCAGGGCGACCAGGCCGGGGAGGCGGCCGAGCAGTTCCCGTACGGAGAAGTCCTCCAGGGCGGGTACGTCGGGGTCGGCGGCGGCGCCGGGTTCGGCGGTGCCGTCGCCGGGCTGCTCCAGCTGCTGCCCGTACTCACCGCGGGCGGCGGGCACGGAGCCTTCGGTCCCCCGCGCCGCGCGGCGCTGCGTACCGGGGAGCCGGGCGCTCCAACGGGTGAAGTTCACGGATCTCTATGCCTCGTGGTGTCGGTGCCGTGCAGAGTCACGCTGTGCAGGTGTGAGCCCACCTATGGTCACACGTCCAGTGTGGACGAGTGCACTGACAGTGACGTCAGGGGTGTCAGGGGGAGGGCTTGTCGCCGTGATCCGGTGGCGGTGCGGCGGCTAGTTCGAATTCGGCGCGCGGGTGTTCGAGCGAGCCGAGGGAGACGATCTCCCGCTTGAACAGGCCCGAGAGGGTCCATTCGGCGAGGACGCGGGCCTTGCGGTTGAAGGTGGGCACCCGGCTGAGGTGGTAGGCGCGGTGCATGAACCAGGCCGGGTAGCCCTTGAGTTTCCGCCCGTAGACGTGCGCGACCCCCTTGTGGAGGCCGAGGGAGGCCACGGAACCGACGTACGCGTGCGCGTACTCCGTGAGCGGGCGGCCGGCGAGGGACGCGGCGACGTTCTCCGCGAGGACCTTGGACTGGCGGACGGCGTGCTGGGCGTTGGGCGCGCACTCCTTGCCGGGTTCCTTCGCGGTGACGTCGGGGACGGCCGCAGCGTCGCCGGCCGCCCAGGCGTGGTCCACGCCCTCCACGGCGAGGTGCGCGGTGCAGCGGAGCCGGCCGCGCTCGTTGCGGGGCAGGTCGGTGGCGGCGAGGACCGGCGCCGGCTTGACACCCGCGGTCCACACGACGGTGCGGGTGGGGAGGCGGGTGCCGTCGCTGAGGACGGCGACGCGGTCCTCGCAGGACTCGAGGCGGGTCTCCAGGCGGACGTCGATGTTGCGGCCGCGGAGCTCGCGGACGGCGTACCGGCCCATCTCCTCGCCGACCTCGGGGAGGATGCGGTCGGAGGCCTCGACGAGGACCCACTTCAGGTCCTCCGCCCTGACGTTGTGGTAGTACCGCGCCGTGTAGCGGGCCATGTCCTCCAGCTCGGCCAGGGCCTCCACGCCCGCGTACCCTCCGCCGACGAAGACGAAGGTGAGGGCGGCGGCGCGGACCGCGGGGTCGCGGGTGGAGGAGGCGATGTCCATCTGCTCGATGACGTGGTTGCGCAGGCCGATGGCCTCCTCGACGGTCTTGAAGCCGATGCCGTGGTCGGCGAGGCCGGGGACCGGGAGGGTGCGCGAGACCGAGCCGGGGGCGAGGACGAGCTCGGTGTAGGTCAGCTCGGTGTCGCCGGTGCCCTCCTCCTCGGTGGCGAGGGTGGAGAGGGTCGCGGTCCGCCTGGCGTGCTCGATCGAACGCACCTCGCCGATGACCACGCGGCAGCGGTCGAGGACCCGGCGGAGGGGCACGACGACATGGCGCGGGGAGATGGAGCCCGCGGCGGCCTCCGGCAGGAACGGCTGGTACGTCATGTACGGCTCGGGGGTGACCACCACGATCTCGACGGCGCCGGATCTGAGCTCCGTGCTGAGCCGCCGCTGGAGGCGCAGCGCGGTGTACATGCCGACGTAGCCACCGCCGACCACGAGAATGCGCGCAGGTTCGGTCACTGTCCCATGACGCAACGCCGTCGGGTGTTTGTCCACAGGCTCGGCAAATTGTGTGACCGGAGGGGTACGGAGGCGCGGGGTGGCGCGCGAGGGGCGTGCGAGGAGAAAGACGCAGGTCACGGCAGTCGTGATGGGTGGGCAACGGTGCCGTAATCGGGAGTGTTCCGGTCCTTGCTCCGATCGGGGGGCGGACCGTACGGAACTCCCCCTTCTGAATTGACCCGGACTCAACTATGTTCGTACCTCGTCGAGGTGTCGGATCGGGGTGCGTGGACCGCACCGCTCATCGGCCGGGAACCTCGTATCAGGGCGGGGAAGTCTCCGGGGGGAGACTCATGAGCGGGGGAACGCTTATGCAGATTCAGGATTCACGCTGGCAGCAGGCGGGCGTCGCGACGGCGACCGCCGACGACGGCCAGGGTGCGGGAGCCGCCGGCGGCGTCAGTGGCGTCGGCGGTGTCAGTGGTGTGAGCGGTACCGGAACGGTGTCCTCGTCGGTGGGCGGCAGATCCGCGCCGCTGCGGGTCGACGCCCAGCGCAACCTCGAGCACGTGCTGCGCGCCGCGCGCGAGGTCTTCGGCGAGCTCGGTTACGGGGCTCCCATGGAGGACGTGGCGCGCCGCGCCCGCGTCGGGGTCGGCACGGTCTACCGGCGCTTCCCCAGCAAGGACGTGCTGGTGCGGCGGATAGCCGAGGAGGAGACCTCCCGGCTGACCGAGCAGGCGCGGGCCGCGCTGGGCCAGGAGGAGGAGCCGTGGTCGGCGCTCTCCCGGTTCCTGCGGACCTCGGTGGCCTCCGGCGCGGGTCGGCTGCTCCCGCCGCAGGTGCTCCGGGTGGGCGTGGACGAGCCGGCCTCCGGTGACGTCGTCGACGGTGCGGCCGGTGTCGGGTTCCCCGGTGGCGAGGACGCCGCGCGCGTCCCGTACCAGCGGGTCGTCGGCGAGTCCGACGCCCGGATCGTCGCTCCTCGCCCGGCGCCGGCCGAGGAGCGGGACGACGCGGGGGCGGCCGAGCTGCTCGACGTGGTCGGCCGGCTCGTCGAGCGGGCGCGTGAGGCCGGTGAGCTGCGGACCGACGTGACCGTGGCCGACGTCCTGCTCGTCATCGCCACCGCCGCCCCGGCCCTGCCGGACGCCGCACAGCAGGCCGCCGCCTCGTCGCGGCTCCTCGACATCCTGCTCGAGGGGCTTCGGTCCCGGTAGGCCGGTCGTCGCCCGGCGGTCATCACCTGTCGGCTTCCGCTGCCCTCGTCGCCTGCTCCAGGCGGACCAACGCGCGTCGCACGAACGTGTGAGCGGTTACGCCTGGATGCGGGAAGTCGCCCCGGACGAGTGGTAAGTGGACGCCGTGCTTCGGCGTGCCCACCCTCTGTGGGAGGCTGGCTCGGTGTTCGGGTCCGAGCGTGCGTACGGGGGCTTCCGCGATGAGCGGTGACAGTCGGGACGATCAGCAGAGCGGCGGCGGCACCGGGACCGGGGAGGCCGCCCCCCGTCAGGTGCCCAGTCAGGGTGGCCCGGGAGGGGTTTCCGGCGGGCCCGCCGGTCCGAGCGTTCCGCACCAGCGCGAGGCGAAGCCCGAGGAGCCGGAGGGCGTCCTGCCGCCTCCGCGCGAACTGCCGTCCTCCGACGCCGAGCTCGTCCAGCTCATGCGGGACGGCGACGACTCCGCGTACGAGGAGCTGTTCCGGCGCCACTCCGACGCGGTCCGGCGGTACGCCAGGACCTGCTGCCGGGACGCGCACACCGCGGACGACCTCACCGCCGAGGTGTTCGCCCGCACGCTCCAGGCCGTACGGGGCGGGGCCGGGCCCGAACAGGCCGTGCGCGCCTACCTCATGACCACCGTCCGGCGGGTCGCCGCGAACTGGGCCAAGACCCAGAAGCGGGAGCACCTCGTCGAGGACTTCGCCGTCTTCGCGGCCGATGCCGCCCGCTCCTCCGAGGTGTCCGACCAGGACACGATGGACCTCGGCGCGGACGTCCGGGCCATGCACGAGGCCGAGCAGTCGCTCGCCATGCAGGCCTTCCGGTCGCTGCCCGAACGCTGGCAGGCCGTGCTCTGGCACACGACCGTCGAGGAGGAGTCGCCCAGCGACGTCGCACCCCTCTTCGGGCTGACCGCCAACGCCACGGCCGTGCTCGCCAGCCGGGCCCGCGAGGGGCTCAAGCAGGCCTACCTCCAGGCGCACGTCAGCCAGTCCCTCACCGCGGGCGGCGACTGCGCCCGGTACGCGGACCGGCTCGGCGCGTACGCGCGCGGCGGGCTGCGGATGCGGGCGGAGCGCGGGCTGCGCAAGCACCTGGACGAGTGCGCCAAGTGCCGGCTCGCCGCCGGTGAACTGGCCCATGTCAATGCCGGGATCCCCGCGCTGCTGCCGGTCGCCGTCATCGGCTGGTTCGCCGCCGGGTACTCGCTCAAGGCCGCCGGCGTCGTCGCGGGCGGTGCCGTCGGGGCCGCCGGGGCGGGAGCCGCTGCCGCCGCCTCCGGGGGAACGGCCGGGAGCGCCGCCGGAGGGGCGGCCTCCGGCGGGACGGCCGGATCCGCCGCCGGGGGTGCCGCTTCCGAGGGGCTCGGGATGCCCGCGAAGGCCGGCATCGCGGCGGCCGCCGCCGTCGCGGCCGCCGCCGGGCTCGTCTGGGCCATGGCCGGCGACCCGCAGCCCGTCGCCGCGCCCCGGCCGTCACCGACGGCCGCCACCCCCGTCGTACCGTCGCAGCCCGCTCCCCCGCCGAAGCCGAAGCCGACGCCCGAGCCCGTACCGCCGCCGGTCACCGTGACGGAGGAGCCGGAGAGGCCCGTCGAGACGGTGGCGCCGACGAAGCCGGTGGAGACCGTCGCGCCCGTCCCCTCCCCGAAGCCGAAGCCGACGCCCACTCGTCCTCCGGCGAAGCCCAGCCCGAAGCCGACACCGACGCCCACCCCGACCCCCACCCCCACGCCGCCCCCCGAGCCGCCGTCGCCCAAGCCGGCCGCGCCCGCGCCGCCCGCCGACTACCAGCTCAACGAGCTGGAGTACGGGGTCGCCGGTGACGGGACCAAGCCCGAGGTGTCGCTCGCCGAGAGCAGCCCCCTGTGGCAGCGCACCGGCCTGGACATCGCGGGGACCTCGTACGCCCACGGGGTCAGCGTGCGCGCGCCCTCCTCGCTGCTCATCAACCTCAACCGGCAGTGCACCGGCTACCGGGCCGTCGTCGGCATCGACGACATGAGCGTGCTGCGCCGGCAGGCCGGTGTCCGCTTCTCCGTCTACGGGGACGGCGTCCAGCTCTGGCGGTCCGAG
Source organism: Streptomyces sp. NPDC020807 (assembly GCF_040641575.1). NCBI lineage: Bacteria > Bacillati > Actinomycetota > Actinomycetes > Kitasatosporales > Streptomycetaceae > Streptomyces > Streptomyces sp. NPDC020807. The sequence continues at coordinate 52,951 of NZ_JBFADU010000035.1, read as the reverse complement.
GTGATGCGGGCGGGCGACCCGGCGGTCCCGGTGTACGTCGACCTCACGGGCGTCTCCGCGATCCGGCTCGTGGTCGAGCAGCACACGCCCTTCGGTCGGATGGCCACCGCAGACTGGGCGCAGTCCCGGATCAGCTGCGGCTGATCACCCGGTCCGCGAGGGACAGGACCTCCGCGACGCCGAGACCCGCGCCCGCGGCGCGGGCCGCGGCCACGGCGGGAGCGCCGAGGGCGGTGACCGCCTTCGCCGTCACCGCCGCCGCCTCGCGCCGTTCGGGCACCGAGCGGGGCAGGTCCCGGCGCCAGGTGTCGACGGCGGCCAGGACGGTCACGGCGAGGGCGGGTTCGTCCGCCTCGGCCAGGGCGACCGCGACGCCCTCGGCGAGCACCGCGCGGACGAGGTCCGCGCACTGGGCCTCGTGGGCGGCGCGCAGTGCCCCTGTCGCGGTGGTGACGGCGGCGGCGCCCACGCCCTCGTACGCCTCCACGCGCGCGGCGAGGCCGGAGATCGCCGCCTCGAAGTGCGGCGGCGGCGTGCCCATCGCGGCCGTCCGGCCCGCCCCCTCCAGCTGGACGCGGGCCTCGGGGATGTCGCCCGCGTCGAGGGCTATGGCGGCGCGCAGGAAGCAGACGAACGTGCGGGTGTCCTGGACGTGGTACCGGTCGGCCTCGTGCTCGGCCGCGGCGAGGCCGCGCTCGGCGGCGGCCATGTCGCCCTCGCGGTAGGAGAGTTCGGCGAGGCGGGCCAGGAGGAAGGGCGTCTCGGCGTGGGCGCCGACCTCGCGGGCGAGACGCAGGGCCTCCTCGTACGCCTTCCCCGCCTCCTCGTGGCGGCCCCGCATCACGGCGGCCTCGGCCGCGGCGCTCTCGATCTGCGCGCTCATCCAGCGGTCGCCGACCCGGCGGGAGAGGGCGCGGAGCTCGGCCAGGTCCTCGTCGATGCCGGCCAGGGCGTCGGAGCCGTCGGGCGTGAGGCCGGGCGTGTCGACCGCCATGTGCGTACGGAACATGAGGCTGATGCCGACCTCCCAGTCGCCTCCGTGGCGGCGGCAGTTGGCGATGGCGGTGTCGAGGAGGGCGCGCATCGCGCGCGGCTCCTCGGTGAAGTAGGCGGTGAACGGCCAGAGCAGCCCCGGGAAGCGGGCGGCCTCGGGCCCCGGGTCCGTACCGAACGCGGCGCGGACGCGGGCGACCACGGCGGCGGTCCCGGGGTCGTCGCGGTAGTGGGCGGCGGTCAGGATGTCGACGGCGAGGAAGAAGTGCAGCATGCGCAGGTGCATGCGCGGCCAGAAGCGGGGGTCCGCCGGGACGTCCGGGTCCTCGCCGAGCGCGAGCGCCCGGTCGGCCCAGGCCAGGCCCTCGGGGCGGTAGTTGCGCAGCCACCAGAACCAGCCCATGGCGAAGACGAGGCGGTGGGCGGCGGCCTCGTCGGGCGCGGTGACGAGGACGCGGTGGAGGGCGGCGCGGATGTTGTCGAGGTCCCGCTCGATCCGCGCGATCCAGGGGAGTTGTTCGGCGGAGCGGAGTCTCGGTTCGGCGTCCTCGGCGAGGGCCGTGAAGTGGGCGGTGTGGGCGGCTCCGGCGGCGGCGAGGAGGTCGGGGGTCTCGGCGGCGCGCTCCGACGCGTACTCGTGGATGGTTTCGAGGAGGCGGTAGCGCATGCCGCCGCCCGGCCCGTCCTCCCCCGCGGTCTCCTCGGTGGGCGTGGCCACGACCAGCGACTTGTCCACCAGGGCGCCCAGGGTGTCGGCCGCGCCCGGGGCGAGGGCCTCGGCGGCGGCCAGGTCCCAGCCGCCCGCGAAGACGGAGACCTGGCGGAGCATCGTGCGCTCGGCCGGTTCGAGGAGGTCCCAGGACCAGTCGACGACCGCGCGGAGGGTCTGCTGGCGGGGCAGGACCGTGCGGGAGCCGGAGGTAAGCAGACGGAACCGGTCGTCGAGGCGGTCCGCGATCTGGCGCGGGGTGAGCAGTCTGAGGCGGGCCGCGGCGAGTTCGATGGCGAGCGGCAGACCGTCGAGGCGGCGGCAGATCTCGTCGATCGTCTCGACGGTGGCGGGGTCGGCCGCCGGGTCGAAGGAGGGGCGTACGGCGCGGGCGCGCTCGGCGAAGAGGCGGTGGGCCGGGTCCGGCGGGAGCGGCTCGACGGGGCGGACCGCCTCGCCGGGGACGCCGAGGGGTTCGCGGCTCGTGGCGAGGATGCGGAGGCCCGGGCAGTGGGTGAGGAGCGTCTCGGCGAGGGCAGCCGCCGCGTCGATCACGTGCTCGCAGTTGTCGAGGACGAGGAGGAGGGGGCGGCGGGCGAGGTGCTCGACCAGGTGGGAGGTGGGGTCGTCCTTGAGGGGCGGGCCGTCGCGGCCCATCAGGTGGGTCTCGCGGAGGCGGAGCGCGGAGAGGACGGCGCCGGGGAGCGCGTCGGGGTCGTCGAGCGGGGCGAGTTCGGCGATCCAGGCGGCGGGGCCGACGGTGCGGAGTGCGGCGGTCTCGGCGAGGCGCGTCTTTCCGGAGCCGCCGGGGCCGGTGAGGGTGACGAGGCGGGAGTGGGCCAGGTCGTCCTGGAGGGCGGCGAGTTCGGGTTCCCGGCCGACGAAGGAGGTGAGGCGGGCGCGGATGTTGCCCGGCACGGGGGTGGGGGTCGGGGTGGGAAGGACGGGTGCGGGGTGGTCGCGTCGCTGTCCGGCGGGCGCGGGGGGTTCGAGGGGCGCGGCGGGCGCGGCGGGCGCGAGGGGCGCGGCCGTCAGGAGGTCGTGGTGGAGCGCCGCGAGTTCCGGGCCCGGGTCGGTGCCGAGGGCGTCCGCGAGCGTGCGGCGGGCCGACTCGTACGCGGCGAGGGCGTCGGCGTGGCGGCCCTCGGCCCGCAGGGCGCGGATGAGGTGGGCGTGGAAGCCCTCGTCGTACGGGTACGTCGTCGTGAGCTCGGTCAGCTCCGGTACGAGTCCGTCGGTCGCGCCCCTGCGGAGGTCGGCCTCGACGCGGCGGCGGAGGGCGGCGAGGCGCTGGGCCTCGGGGCGCACGCCCGCCGGTTCGGGGAGGTCGGCGAGGGCCGGGCCCCGGAAGAGGGCGAGGGCCTCGCGGAGGAGGCGGGCCGCGGTGTCGGGGTCGTCGGCGTCCAGGCGGGCTCCCGCGTCCCGGGCGAGGCGCTGGAACGCGTACAGGTCGATGTCCTCGGGGGCGGCGACGAGCCGGTAGCCGGGGCCGGGGGTGGAGGCGACGGCCTCGGGGCCGAGGGTGCGGCGGAGGCGGCCGACGAGGGCCTGGAGGGCGGCGGGCGCGTCCTGCGGCGGGGCGTCCCCGTACACGTCGTCGGCGAGTTCGGTGGCGGAGGCGGGGCGTCCGCCGCGCAGCGCGAGCGCGGCGAGGAGTGCGCGCAGGCGTGCGCCGCCGAGTGGGAGGGGGGTGCCGTCGGGACGAAGGGCCTCGGTGGTGCCGAGGATGAGATACCGCACCGGTTCATTGTGGCCGGTGGGTGGGGCGGGCGCCTCGGGGTTTACCCGGGTCGGTTCCCGGGTCGGTTCCCGGACCGGTTCCCGGGTCGGCTCCCGGGGCGGTTCCCGGACCGGTCCCTTGGAAGGCGCCGGTGTCCGGGGTGTAGCCGAGGGGGGCGGGGAGCGGGACGGCTGTCCCCGGCTTGTGGATGGACTCGTGGTGGTGCTCGTCGCCCACGGGCTCGGAGCAGACGACGGCCTCGCCGGCCTCACGGTTCTCAGCTGAGAACCGCGCCCGTGGCGGTGGCCGAACATGTTCGCTCGAACGAGTGTGCCGTGACGTTTCACCTGTTCAGGCCCGGATCAGGGCCGGCTCAGGCCGTCAGCGACCTCGACGGGGGGATCAGGGGGCCCTGGACCGCGCGATGGGCCCGGGGGTGGGTGGTGTTCGTCCAGCAGGAGCCCCGGCGCGCGATCAGGCGGCGGAGCCAGAGTTCGGTGGAGACGAGGTCGGCGAGGCCGTCCAGGGAGAGGGGGGCGCCGTCGGCGGCCGCGCGGAGGGCGTCGCGGACGACACGGGCCTCGATCAGGCCCGCGTCCGCGAGGAGGGGCGCCTCGAAGAGGGCGAGGAGGTGCGGGAGGGCGGCCCGGAGGCCCATGCGGGCGGCGGCGGCCGGGAGGCCGGGGTGGGGGGCGCCCCAGCCGGGCGGGAGGTCGTGGACGCCCGCGCCGGAAAGGACCGTGCGCAGGACGCCGGCGCGGGCGTCCGGCTGGACCCGGAGCGATTCGGGGAGCTCGCGGCAGGCGCGCACCACCTGGTTGTCGAGGAAGGGGGCGTGCAGCCGCTGGCCGCGGATCTCCGCCGCCTGTTCCAGGACCCGGTGGTCGGCCGCGGCACGCGCGAGGGCGGCACGCGCGCGTGCCTCGCCGGGGCGCTGCACGGAGGCCGGCAGGGTCGCCGCACGGTTCAGGCGAACCGATACTTCGGCCAGCGCCTCGCCCGTCATCCAGCGCGCCGCCGGGCCGGGACGCGACCAGGCGAGGGCGGAGAGGGAGGCCTCCAGGGGGCCGAAGCCCTCGGGGGCCGCCCGGTTGGCCTCCAGGACCCGGCGCGCCGCCGCTTCGAGGCCGGTGCGGTACGGGGTACGGGCCAGCTTCCGCGCCGCCCGGTAGACGGTCAGCGGCACCAGGAACGAACCCGCCGACGGGCCCGACGCCTTGGCGAGCGCCGTCACGGGACGCACCAGGGAGCGGCGGCGGCGGTCCATCAGGAGGTCCGCGAGACGCGCCGGGTGGGCGTCCAGGACCTGCCTGGCGCCCATGCCGGTGAAGTGGTCGGCGCTGCCGCCCGCGAGGCGCCTGCGGTGGCGCTCCGCCGTGACGAGCGCCGGGCCCGGCTCGTCGGTGAGCGGGCCGTCGAGCGAGGCGTACGGCAGGGCCTCCTCGCCCGCCGCCACGACCACGTGGTGCAGGCGCGGGTCCGCCGCGAGCTCCCTGGCCCGCTCCAGCTCCGTCTCGCGCTCCGCCCCCGAGGGGGTCGCCAGGTCGTTGAAGGTGACGGCGAGCAGCCGCTCCCCCGCTCCCGTGCCGTGCCCGTGGAGCGTGCCCGGCACGCCGGGGAGGCCGGCCGCGAGGAGCGCGAGCGTGCCGGAGGCGCTGCCGCCCGACAGGTCGGCGCCGATGCCGGGCGCGGGGCCGCCGCCGCGGGCCGCCCGCCGGTCCGCAGGCCCCATGCCGGGGACCGGGCCCGGGTCCGGCAGCGGGACCTCAGGCGCGTGCCGGGGGGCCGTGAGCCTGGCCCGTACCGCCTCGACCAGGGCGTCCCGTACGCCCTCGACGGCCTGCCGGGCGTCCGCCTCGGGGGCCGCGACCGCGAGCGAGGCGACCGTCTCGTACCCGGCGATCTCCCGTGAGCCCTCCCGGAGGATCAGGGCGTGGCCGGGCGGGACCCGCCGCACGCCCTCGTACGGGGTGGAGTCGCGGAGCGCCTCCGGGGTCTCCGGGCAGGCGAGCAGGGCGCCGAGGTGGCCGATGTCGAGCTGGGCCTCGACGAGGTCGGCGAGGGGCAGGGCGGCGGTCGCGAAGGCGGTGCCGCCGGCCCACGGGGTGTGGAACACCGGGCGGGCGCCCGCCAGATCACCCGTGACCGTGACGCGGCGGCCGGCCTTGACGACGACGGTGTAGCTGCCGGGCCACGCCGTCAGGTGCCGCAGTGCGCCCCCGCGCGCGGTGAGCAGGCCGACGCGCAGTTCCTCGTCGCCGGCGGCGCAGCAGCCGAGGACCGCGAGACGGGTGCGGTCGTCGACGGACACCACGCGGATCTCGTCGGGGCGCCAGTCGCCGACCGCCCAGAGGGGGTCGGGGTCGCCCCAGAGGAGCTGGGCGCCCACGGGCTGGACCGTGCGGGCCTCGGCGGCCGGGGGGTGGGTGCGGGTGGCGGTCTGCTGGGGGCCCGTGTCGTAGACCGTCCCCGCGTTCGCGCCGAACGCGTGTGCCGTCGCGAAGTTCGCCGTCGCACTGCTCCAGCCCACCAGCCATCGCATCGGCGCCTCCACGTCCGTTTCGGTGGGGGACATGCTGCCACGACAACGGCGCACGGGGCGGAGTCCGGGTGCACGTGTACGCATCCGAATGCGCCCCTGGCATGGGCCAGTTGAGGATCACGCGATACCGGAGACATTCGGCCGAATCTCGACCCCCGGTCGAGGTTTGGGCGGGCGCGCGAACAGAAGGGGAGGCGCCCGCCGCTCGCACGCGGCGCGGCAGCCCGGGAGGCTTTCCCGCCTCCCGGCGCCGTCCGCCGCCCGCGGGGAATGGGACGGCGGTTGCCCTCCGGCCCACTGGTCCGGGACACCACTCCCGGTCGATCGGGCCGACCCACGCACCACCCATGGAACCGCCGTTCCGGCCTCCGGGACGAGAGCGCACGGCCGGGCGCACGGCCACATGGGCGGAGCACGGACCGGGCGCGCGGCCGCGCCCCACGACTGTTCAGACAACAATCTCGCCATACGGAACACCGCCCCTTAACGGTGGGGATGCGGCGAACTACGCTGTGTTTACGAATGCCGCACGCCTATGCCCGGCGTCGTGGCAGCCGTCTGGGTGTCGTGTCGAGGGGTGGCGTCATGTCCAGGGAGCAACGCGGGCCGAACGAGAAGCTCGGCACGGTTCTCGCCCTCGCGGGCATCAGCAACGCCGGGCTCGCCCGGCGCGTCAACGACCTCGGAGCACAGCGGGGACTGACGCTTCGTTACGACAAGACGTCGGTGGCCCGGTGGGTGGCGAAGGGCATGGTGCCGCAGGGCGCCGCCCCGCACCTGATCGCCGCCGCGATCGGGCAGAAGCTCGGCCGGCCCGTACCGCTGCACGAGATAGGCCTCGCGGACGCCGACCCGGCGCCCGAGGTGGGGCTCGCGTTCCCGCGCGACGTGGGCGAGGCGGTGCGTTCGGCGACCGACCTGTACCGGCTGGACCTCGCCGGGCGGCGGGCCGGGGGCGGCGGGATCTGGCAGTCCCTGGCCGGGTCGTTCGCGGTCAGCGCGTACGCGACGCCGACCTCTCGGTGGCTCATCACGCCGGCCGACCCCTCGGTGGAGCGGGACGTCTCACGGGACCTGCCCCGGGGCGGCGCCGGGAGCAGGGGCGGGGGCGCGGCGGGCGCGGCCTCCGGCGGGGAGCTCGGGGCCGAGCACGCGCGCGTGGGGCACAGCGACGTCGCCAAGCTCCGCGAGGCCGCCGAGGACGCGCGGCGCTGGGACTCCAAGTACGGCGGCGGCGACTGGCGTTCGTCGATGGTCCCGGAGTGCTTACGCGTGGACGCCGCGCCGCTGCTGCTCGGCTCGTACTCCGACGAGGTCGGCCGGGCGCTCTTCGGCGCGACCGCCGAGCTCACCCGCCTCGCCGGGTGGATGGCCTTCGACACCGGGCAGCAGGAAGCCGCCCAGCGCTACTACATCCAGGCCCTGCGGCTCGCCCGCGCCGCCGCCGACGTGCCCCTCGGCGGGTACGTCCTCGCGTCGATGTCGCTCCAGGCCACCTACCGCGGCTTCGCCGACGAGGGCGTCGACCTCGCGCAGGCCGCCCTCGAACGGAACCGGGGGCTCGCCACCGCCCGCACCATGTCCTTCTTCCGGCTCGTCGAGGCACGCGCGCACGCCAAGGCGGGCGACGGGCCCGCCGCCGCGGGGGCGCTCAAGGCCGCCGAGGGGTGGCTGGAGCGGTCCCGGGAGGGCGACGCCGACCCGACGTGGCTGGGCTTCTACTCGTACGACCGGTTCTGCGCCGACGCCGCCGAGTGCTACCGGGACCTGAGGATGCCGGGCGAGGTGCGGCGGTTCACCGAGCAGGCGCTGTCGCGGCCGACGGAGGAGTTCGTCCGCTCGCACGGGCTGCGGCTCGTCGTGTCGGCCGTGGCCGAGCTGGAGTCGGGGAACCTGGACGCGGCCTGCGCGGCGGGGACGCTCGCGGTGGAGGTGGCGGGGCGGATCTCGTCGGCGCGGACGACCGAGTACGTACGGGACCTGCTGCACCGCCTGGAGCCGTACGGGCACGAGCCCCGCGTCGTCGAGCTGCGGGAGCTGGCCCGGCCGCTGCTCGTCGCGCCGGCGTGACACGCATCCCACGCTGTGGGCGTTTAGGGGCGTTGTCAGTGGGCCAGTGCACTATCAGGGGTGGGAGGTGGCGCTGGTGTTTGACTGTGACGTGCTGGTGATCGGCGGTGGGATCGTCGGTCTGTCGACGGCGTACGCCCTGACGCGTGCCCGCCCCGGCACCCGGGTCACGGTCCTGGAGAAGGAGCACGCGCTCGCGCGGCACCAGACCGGGCGCAACAGCGGGGTCATCCACAGCGGGATCTACTACCGGCCCGGCTCCCTCAAGGCGCGCTTCGCCACCGAGGGCGCGGCGGAGATGGTGAAGTTCTGCGCGGAGTGGGGCATCCCGCACGAGGTCACCGGGAAGCTCATCGTCGCCACCGGGCGCGACGAGCTGCCCCGGCTGCACGCGCTCGTCCAGCGCGGCAGGGAGAACGGGATCCCGGTGCGCGAGCTCGGGCCCGCGCAGATCAGCGAGTACGAGCCGCGGGTGCGGGGGCTCGCGGCGATCCACGTCGGCACGACCGGTATCTGCGACTACGGGGCCGTGTCCCGGCAGCTCGCCTCCTCGGCGGAGGAGGCCGGGGCGCGGATCCTGTACGGGGCGGAGGTCGTCGCCGTCGACCGGAGACCCTTCGGGGTGGCGGTGCGGACGGGCGACGGGCGGATCGTGCGGGGGAAGGTCCTCGTGAACTGCGCCGGCCTGTACTGCGACGAGGTCGCGCGGCTCGCCGGCGACGACCCCGGCATGCGGATCGTTCCCTTCCGCGGGGAGTACTACGAGCTCGCCGATCCCTCGCTCGTGCGGGGGCTCGTCTATCCCGTGCCGGATCCGGCGTTCCCGTTCCTCGGCGTGCACCTGACGCGGGGCATCGACGGCGGCGTCCACATCGGGCCGAACGCGGTGCCGGCGCTCGCGCGCGAGGGGTACGGGTGGTCCGTCGTCCGGCCCCGCGAGCTGGGCGGGACGCTGGCCTGGCCCGGGTCCTGGGCGATCGGACGGGCGCACTGGCGGTACGGGGCGGGGGAGCTGCGCCGGTCGCTGTCGAAGCGGGCCTTCACCGAGGCGGTGCGGCGGCTGCTGCCGGTCGTGGAGGAGTCGGACCTGGTGCGGGCGGCCGCGGGGGTGCGGGCGCAGGCGGTGCTGCGGGACGGGACGCTGGTGGACGACTTCCTGATCCGGGAGGCGGTGCGGACGGTGCACGTGCTGAACGCGCCGTCGCCCGCGGCGACGGCTTCCCTGCCGATCGGGCGCGAGGTCGCGGCGAGAGCTCTGCGCATACTGGACAAATAGGGCTCACCTTCTGCCGGTAGAATCGGCCGTTGTGTCTGAGCAGAGCGAGAACTCCTCCCCGCAGCCCCCCGCAGCCCCGCCCGCCGCCCGCCGCGGCAGTCGGATGTTCGCGCCCGGCGAGGGGCCCATGCCCGACCCCGCGGGGGCGCACCACGAGCGGCGGATCCGGAGTTTCCAACCGCGCCGCAGCCGTGTCACGTACGGGCAGGCCGAGGCCATGCTCAAGCGGTGGCCCGACTGGGGGCTCGACATCGACGGGAAGAGCGTCCTCGACCTCGGCGAGATGTTCGGCGGGCTCCCGGTCGTCCTGGAGATCGGCTTCGGCATGGGCGAGGCGACCGCGCAGATGGCCGCCGCCGACCCCGGCACCGGCATCCTCGCCGTCGACGTCCACACCCCCGGCCAGGGCAACCTTCTCGGTCTCGCCGACCGCAACGGCCTGACCAACGTCCGGGTCGCCAACGGCGACGCGATCATCCTGCTCCGCGAGATGCTCGGCACCGACTCCCTCGACGGGTGCCGCGTCTACTTCCCCGACCCGTGGCCCAAGGCCCGGCACCACAAGCGCCGGCTGATCCAGCCCGAGTTCCTCAGCCTGCTCGCGACCCGGCTCAGGCCCGGCGGCGTCCTGCACTGCGCCACCGACTGGGAGTCGTACGCCGAGCAGATGCTCGAGGTCCTCACCGCGCACCCGGACTTCGAGAACACCCGCGCCGACGGCGGCTTCGCGCCCCGCCCCGACTTCCGGCCCGTCACCCGCTTCGAGGGTCAGGGGCTCGACAAGGGGCACGTCGTGCACGACCTGCTCTTCCGGCGCGTCCCCCGCGCCTGACGCAGACACGGGGCCGGGGGCACGGGGCTCGGGCACGGGACCGGGGCACGGGACCGGGGCTCGGGGCCGGGGCTCGGGGCCGGGGCTCGGGGCCGGGGCACGGGACCGGGGCACGGGACCGGGGCTCGGGGCCGGGGCACGGGACCGGGGCACGGGACCGGGGCACGGGACCGGGGCACGGGACCGGGGCACGGGACCGGGGCACGGGGCCGGGGCTCGGGGCCGGGGGTGGAGATCTCGAACTCGCTCGTACGGTGTCGGTGGGGGTCGTTAGGGTCGGTCAGGTGTCGAACTCCGTTCCCGCCGAAACCGCGTCAGCGCCCGAGTCCCCCGCGCAGGTCCTCGCCGTGCCCGTCCCGCGGCGGGGCAGCGACGAGCACGAACCCGCGTTCGTCGCCGCCGTCGCCGCCGACCGGTCCCAGTGGCGTTACCGGCCCCGCCGCGCCTTCTGGCGCAGCCGGGTCCTCCGGGCCGTCGCCGTGATCACGCTGCTCGCGCTCTGCGCCCTCGTGATCCTGGCGATGGTCCGCGAGCAGACCGGCACCGAGGGCTTCCTCGTCGGCCTGGGCCTCGCGGTGCTTCCCGTACCACTGCTGGTGGCCGCTTTCCGCTGGCTCGACCGGGTCGAGCCCGGCCCCTGGAAGAACCTGCTCTTCGCCTTCGCCTGGGGCGCCTTCGCCGCCGCGCTCGTCGCGATCCTCGCGAACACCTTCGCCGTCCGCTGGATAGCCACCGCCACCGCCGACCCCGACTCCGCCGACGCCCTCGGCGCCACGGTCGTCGCGCCCGTCGTCGAGGAGACCGCGAAGGCCGCCGCACTCCTGCTGCTCTTCCTGCTGCGCCGCCGCCACTTCGGCGGGCTCGTCGACGGCGTGGTCTTCGCCGGGTTCACCGCGACCGGCTTCGCCTTCACCGAGAACATCCTCTATCTCGGCAACGCCTTCGGCGAGGACCAGATGGCCGGCACGTCCGGCATCGGTTCCGTCACCGCCGCGACCTTCTTCGGCCGCATCGTGATGGCCCCGTTCGCCCACCCGCTCTTCACCGTGCTGACCGGCATCGGCTTCGGCCTCGCCGCCCTCGCCCCGCGCGGCAAGCGGCTGCGCCGGGTCCTGCTGCCGATCGCCGGGCTCCTGCTCGCCATGGGGATGCACGCCGCCTGGAACGGCTCGGCCAGCTACGGCGGCCCCTGGTTCTTCCTCGTCTACGTGGGCTTCATGGTGCCCGCCTTCGGGCTGCTGACCTGGCTCGCGGTGTGGAGCCGCCAGCGCGAGCTGCGCACGATCGCCGGCGAGCTCCCGGCGTACGCGGCGGCCGGCTGGCTCTCCCCCGCCGAACCGCTCGCGCTCTCCTCGATGGGCGCCCGGCAGATGGCCCGCGCCTTCGCCGCCCGGACGTACGGGCCTCCGGCGGCGCAGGCGGTCGGCGAGTACGAGTCCTTCGCGACGACCCTCGCGTTCCTGCGGAACCGGGCCCGGCGCGGCACGGCCGGGCTCTCCGAGGCCGAGTTCACCGCCCGCGAGCAGGAGCTGCTCCACCACCTGTGGCAGCGCCGGGAGGTCGCCTCGCCCTCGCTCACGTACGCGGCACGGGCCACCGGGAAGGTGTGGGCGCCGCCGCAGTACCTCGACTACGGCGGCTACAACCCGTACAGAAGCTAGCCCCGGGCCCCGGTCAGGCCGAGGCCTTCGTCAGGAGGGCGAGCTCCGCTTCGGTGAGCGTCAGGTCCGCCGACGCCACCAGCGCCGGCAGCTGCTCGACCGTGCGCGCCGAGGCGATCGGGGCCGCGACCGTCGGCTGGGCCGCGAGCCAGGCCAGGGCGACCGTGGCGACCTCGGCCCCGTGCGCCGCGGCGACCTCGTCGAGCGCCGACAGCACGGCCTGGCCGCGGTCGGTGGCGAGGTGCTGGGCGGCGCCGTCGGCGCGCACGCTGTCGACCGTGGCGCCCGGGCGGTACTTGCCGGTGAGGAAGCCGGAGGCGAGACCGAAGTACGGCACGGAGGACAGTCCGGCCTCAGCGACGGTGTCGAGGAGCGGGCCCTCGTACGTCTCGCGCGAGACGAGGTTGTAGTGCGGCTGGAGCGCCACGTACCGGGCGAGGCCCTCCGCCTCCGCGAAGTCGAGGGAGGCGCGCAGCCGCTCCGGGGAGATGTTGGAGGCGGCGACGGCCCGCACCTTGCCGTCCTTCACGAGCTGGTCGAGGGCGGTGACGATCTCCTCGACGGGGACCGTCTCGTCGTCGAAGTGCGTGTAGTAGAGGTCGATGTGGTCGGTGCCGAGGCGGCGGAGCGACTCCTCGACGGCGCCCTTGACGGTGGTGGCGGCGAGGCCCTTGTAGCGGGGGTGGGCACCGACCTTGGTCGCGATGACGAGGTCGTCGCGGTTGCCTCGGGAGGCCAGCCAGCGGCCGATGACCGCCTCGGACTCGCCGCCCTCGTGGCCCTCGGCCCAGGAGGAGTACATGTCGGCGGTGTCGACGAAGTTGCCGCCCGCGGCGACGTACGCGTCGAGGACGGCGAAGGACTCGGCCTCGTCGGAGGTCCAGCCGAAGACGTTGCCGCCGAGGGCGAGCGGGAAGACGTGCAGGTCGGAAGCGCCCAGCGGGCGGAGAGTCGTCATGGTGTGATCAACTGCCCGCGCCGCCGGGGCTATTCCGTACGGGAGGGAGAGCCGGCACGGGAGGGAGAGCCGGCACGGGAGGGAGAGCCGGACTCGACCGGCCTCAGATCGTCAGGCCCTTGGAGCGGAGCCAGGCCGCCGGGTCGATGCCGTCGCCGCCCGCCGTGTGGACCTCCATGTGGAGGTGGGCGCCGGTGACGTTGCCGGTGGCGCCGACGCGGCCGATCGTCTCGCCGGTGCCCACCGTCTGGCCCGCGCTGACCAGCATCGACGACAGGTGGCAGTACCAGACCTCGGTGCCGTCCTCCAGCTCCAGGACGATCCGGTAGCCGTACGAGCCGGACCACGCGGCCGACTTCACGGTCGCGCCGTGGACCGCCTTCAGCGGCGTGCCCGTGGGCGCGGCGAAGTCGAGGCCGGTGTGGTAGCCGGAGGACCACATCGAGCCGGACTGCATGTAGGTGGCGGTGAGGCTGTACGAGGAGAGCGGCAGCGAGTAGCTGGCGGCGAGCTGCGCCAGGCGCTCGGCCTCCGCCTTCTCCGCGGCGATCCGCTCTGCCTCGGCCTTCTCGGCGGCGATCCGCTCGGCCTCCGCCTTGGCCTCCGCTTCGGCCTTGGCCTTGGCTTCGGCTTCCGCCTCGGCCTCGGCCGCCGCGGCCTCCGTCGCCGCCTTCTCGGCCGCGAGGCGCTCGGCCTCCGCCTTCTCGGCGGCGTCGGCCTCGGCCTGCTGCTGCTCGGCCTGCTGGAGGATGCGGGCGCGCAGGATCTCGCCCGCGTCGACGGTGCTGGCCGTGGGCTGCGTGGACGGGGTGAAGGTGGCGGCGGTGGCGGTGTTCGCGGTCGCCGTGGCGGCCCCGGCCCGGGCGGTCTCGTCGGCGGCAGCGGCCGGGGCGGTGCGCTCGGCGGCGGGGGTGACGTAGGTGGCGGCGGTGAGCGGGTTCGCGTTGCCGGTCGTTCCGGTGGAGTTCCCGGAGCCGTTCGAGCCGCCCGTGCCCCGCTCCTCGTCGGCGAAGAACTCGCCGACGCCGGGGAGGTCCTCCGCTGCCGGGAGGTGCAGGTCGGGGAGGTCCGGCAGGTCGGGGAGGGCTATCGAGACCGGGGGCTTCTCCTGCGCGGTGGCGAGGCCGCCCGCGCCGACGGCGGCGATCACGCCGACGCCGAGGACGGTGGAGGAGCGGGCGAAGTTGGAGCGCTGCTTGACGACCCGGTGCCGGCCGCCGGAGCGGCTCTCGGCGCGGAGGGATCCCTCGGTGGGGTTCCACTCGGTGCCCGGAGCGGCAGGACCCGCACCACCACCGAAGGCGTCGAAGGGGGCTTCGGGTGCGGGAGTGTTGGACGCCACGGAGGCGCGCTCCTTTCCTTCCTTCTCGCCTACCGGGTTAGCTGACGGGTTCGGAGCAGGAAGGTCTCCTACGGGCCCGGTCGCACGGGTGCGTGTTCCGCACGGGTGCGCATGGGCTCGATTCACCCCAAGTGGTGGTTCCCCGGTTCCCTTTCGGGATTCGGCGCGTGCGCACGGTGCCGTCTCTTGCGACGGCTGGGACGACCGCGCTGCGTTATCGAACGTTAATAGACACGGGGTCCCGATTCCAAGCCGTTCCCGGTGATCGTTCATTGAATTGGTGGGTTATCGCCCGAGTTGACCACCCTTCAGAAAGGGGGATCGGGGCACTTCGCAAACCCCGGCGATCTGACGTTATGTCAATTGTTATCCCAGTGAGACCCCTCGACTACCCATGGTCACCGACCCCGCCGAGGTCACCGGCCCGAGCCCTCGGGCGGCACCACCGGCATCGTCCGCCGCCGCTCCGGCTGCCCCGTCGCCGGACGGCTCAGCGCGAGCAGCGCCATGTCGTCCGTCGACTCGCCGCCCGTGTGGAGCCGTACGTCGTCCACGAGCGCGTCGAGCAGCTCCTCGGGCCCCGGGAAGATCCGCCCCGCGAGCCGGCGCGCCGGGTCGTAGAAGACGCCCGCCGCGTTCCGCGCCTCCGAGAGCCCGTCCGTGTAGAAGAGGAGCGTCGCGCCCCGGGGGTACGGGCGTTCCTCGACGCGGTCCGGCCAGACCGCCAGCTCGCCCATGCCGAGCGGCAGCGCGGGCTCCGTCGGATCCAGGACGTCCAGGCTCCCGTCCATGGAGAGGAGCAGCGGCGGCGGATGGCCGCGGTTGACGATCCGTACGGTCGCGCCGTCGTCCGTCGTGCCGTCGCCTCTCGTGCCGTCGCCTCTCGTGCCGTCGTCCGTCGTACCGTCGTCCGTCGTACCGTCGTCCGTCGTACCGTCGTCGGTCGTGCCGTCGCCCGCGGCGTCCGTCCCCGTCGGCGTCTTCGTCCTCGGGATCTCCGTCCTCGGGATCTCCGCGAGGACCGCCGTCGTGAACCCCTCGAACGCGTCGAGCCCGTCCCTGCGGGTGCCCTCGCGGGCCAGCGCCCGTTCCAGCCGGTGCGCGACGCCCTCCAGGCTCCGTTCCTGCTCGGCCGCCTCGCGGAACGCGCCGATGACGACGGCCACCGCCTCGACCGCGTCCATGCCCTTGCCCCGGACGTCCCCGACGACGAGCCGCACCCCGAACGGGGTGTCCTGGACGGCGAACAGGTCGCCGCCGATGAACGCGTCCGCCTGCGCCGCCTCGTACCGGGCCGCGCACTGGAGCCCGCCGATCCGCTCGGCGGGCGCGGGCAGCACCGCCTTCTGCGCGGTCTCCGCGATGACCCGCGCGGACGCGAGCCGTTCACCGCTGCGGCGCACGACCCGGTTGATGAGCATCGCGAGCGCCGAGACGGTGACGACCGTCAGGGTCTCGGTGAGGGCCGGGATCTCGTCGACGGTCCCGTTGTAGAGGTGCAGGCCGAAGGAGGCGAGGATCGCGGCGATCCCGGTGAGCAGGGTCGTGAGCGTCGAGAAGAACGGCGCGGCGATCAGCGGGGCGGCGGAGAAGAGCGGGGCTGCGGTGTACGAGGGCGGGGTCAGCACGTCGAAGACGACCCCGCCGACGATGATCAGCGGGGGCAGCGCGCGGAGGAAGCGCCGGGCGCCGCCGTACGGGCGGCCGTCCTTGCCGCCACCCGTACGGAGCCGCCCGCCGCCCGCCGCTCCTAGGGGGTGACCCACCTGTGCTCTCCTGCCCGGCCGGTGTCGTACCGCGTCCTCCCCAGGGTGGCCGCCGCCGCAGCGGGCGGCGACCTCCACGGGGCCGACTGGCGTACGTACGCGGCCGCGGCGCGAGCAGGACGAGCACGGCGGGCGCCCGCCGGCTCATGTCGCTCACGCGTCGATCATCCGCACGTCACTCACTCACAGTGCGGGCGACGCTACGGTGGGGCAGGACGCGCCCGCAAAGAGCCGGCCCGGTTTCGGCCACCGCTCACTTCGGGCAGCGGAGCCCCGAGGGGTCAGAGGTTCCGCTCGGCGTAGACCGCCATCGCGTCCCTGACGAGGAGCGCGGTGCCCTCTCCGTGCTTGTCGTAGTTCGCGGTGAAGCGCGGGTCGTCGACGTACATCTGTCCGAGCCCGACCACGTACTCCTTCGTCACCGTCGACGTCGTCGACAGCCAGGCGATCTGGCGGCGCGCGATCGCCTGCACCTCGTCGCTGTCGGCCGCGAGGCCGTCCCGCGCCGCCTGCCCGAAGTCGCGGGCGATGCCGGCCTGCTCGTCCATGAACGCCTTCTTCTGCGCGGCGTCGAGCGAGCGCCACCAGCGGTCGCCCTTCTCGTACGCCTCGCGGCCCCAGCGCTCGGTGACCTCGCCCTCGTACCGCGCGTGGTCGAAGCCGTCGAACACTTCCTCCGCCATGAGCTCTTCTCCGTTCTCGGTCTTGTGGAGAGTGGTCCGCACGGACGCGATCTGGCGTCCGATGCGTTCGCGTTCCCGCTCCAGGAGGGCGAGGTGGGTCCGCAGGGCGGCGGACGTGTCGCGCTGCCCCGCGAGGACCTCGGCGATGGCGGGCAGCGAGAGCCCGAGCTCCCGCAGCAGCAGGATGCGCTGGAGGCGTACGAGCCCCGCCTCGTCGTAGTACCGGTAACCGTTCGCGCCGATCCGGCTCGGTTCCAGCAGTCCGCGCTCGCCGTAGTGGCGGAGGGTGCGGCTGGTGGTGCCGGCCTTCTTGGCGATCTCCTGGATCGACCACTCCATGACGAAAACGGTAGATCTTGACGTTGCGTAAAGGTCAAGCCGAGAAAAAGGGGGTCAGGCCGAGAAAAGGGTCGAGCCGAGAAAAGGGGCACACGACGAAGGCCCGGATCGTTTTCACGATCCGGGCCTTCGTTGCTACTGAGTAGCGGGGACAGGATTTGAACCTGCGACCTCTGGGTTATGAGCCCAGCGAGCTACCGAGCTGCTCCACCCCGCGTCGGTAAACCCGACTCTACGCCATGGGTGGGGCGATCACGAAATCCGTTCCCGTCCGGCGTGCGCCGGGGGTGCGTCCGGCGTGCTCAGCAGCCGCAGTCGTCGGAGTCGACCGGCGCCGTCAGCGGGTCCGCCGCCTTCTCCGCCGGGCCCTCCCAGGTCTCGTACGCGAAGCCCTCGCGGACCCAGTACTCGAAGCCGCCGAGCATCTCCTTCACCTGGAACCCCCGCTCGGCGAGGGCCAGCGCGGAGCGCGTGGCGCCGTTGCAGCCCGGGCCCCAGCAGTAGGTGACGACGGGGACGGACTTGTCGAGGAGCTGCTCGGCCTGCTCCGCGATCAGGGCGGTCGGCAGGTGGATCGCGCCGGGGATGTGGCCCTGGTCCCAGGAGGCGGTGGAGCGGGAGTCGATGACGACGAAGCCGGGGTCCGTGCCCTCGGCCGTCGCGGTGGCGAGCGCCGAGGCGACGTCGGAGACGTCGGCGTGGAAGGCGAGGCTGGCGGAGAAGTACGCGACCGCGGCGGCGGGCGAGGCCGGGGCGGTGCGGAGGACGGGGTTGACCTGCGGCGTTGTCGTCGTCATGGCCATAAATCTACGGACGACGATCATCGGTCTGAAGTGAGGAACCACGGCAGTCGGGCGCGGCGGCCGGGGAATCCCGGGCCTTGGCGCCGCTCGGCCGGGGATCTCACGCACCGGGACCGTCGACGCCACTTTCGCCCCCGCACAGGCGATGATCACGACTGATCATTTCGGACACGATGGGGGATGGTGCGGAGATGGACATCGAGAGCGGCGAGAAGGAACTGCTCGCCCGGCGCTTCGAGGCCGACCGGGGCCATCTGAGGGCCGTGGCCTACCGGATGCTGGGCTCCGTGAGCGAGGCCGAGGACGCCGTCCAGGAGACCTGGTTCAAGCTCAGCCGCGCCGACATCGGCGGCGTCGGGAACCTGAGCGGCTGGCTGACGACGGTCGTCGGCCGCGTCTGCCTCGACATGCTGCGCTCCCGGGGCTCGCGGCGCGAGGACCCGCTGGAGTACTACGTCCCGGACCCGATCGTCAGCGCCGCGGAGGCCACCGACCCGGAGTACGCCGCCGAGCTCACCGAGTCCGTCGGGCTCGCGCTCCTCGTCGTCCTGGAGACCCTGTCGCCGGCCGAGCGGATCGCGTTCGTGCTCCACGACATGTTCGCCGTCTCCTTCGACGAGATCGCGCGGATCGTGGACCGCACCCCGGCCGCCACCCGCCAGCTCGCCAGCCGGGCCCGGCGCCGGGTGCAGGACGCGTCCCCGGCCGCCGGTCCCGACGCGCGCCGGCAGCGCGAGATCGCCGACGCCTTCCTCGCCGCCGCGAACGGCGGGGACTTCGAGGGGCTGCTCGCCGTCCTCGACCCCGACGTCGTCCTCCGGGCGGACGGCGGCACGCTCCTCGCCGCCGCGTCCAAGCTGGTCAGGGGCGCCGAGGCGGTCGTCGCCCAGGCGCTCATGTACGCGCGGTTCAAGCAGGCGTCGCTGCCGGTCGTGGCCAACGGCGCGCCCGCGTTCGTGGCGGTCGTCGACGGCCGCGCGACCGTGCTCATGTCGTTCACGATCGCCGGGGACCGGATCGTCGAGCTCCAGATCCTGGCGGACCCGGAGCGGGTCGCCGCGCTCGGCCTGACGGAGGAGGAGCTGGCGCGGGCGGTGTAGTCCGCCGTCGCGACCTGCGGGCAGTGCAGCCCGCCGTCGCGACCTGCGGGCGGTGCAGCCCGCCGTCGCGACCTGTGGGCGCACCACGTGCGAGAGGGGGTCATTCGTGCGAATTTGTACGAGTTGGCTCCCTCTTGTCCTGTTGTGATGCAGAGTCCCGCAAAGGTGGAACATCGTGCAGCCGTCTCCCGAGGAGGCCCGCCGTACGGCGGCCGACGCCTGGATCTGGGGCCTCCCGATCCTCGACAACTACCGCACGATCTACGCGCAGGCGGTCGCCGCCGACCCGGAGAAGGGCGGCGGGTTCGGCCGCTTCCGGCACCACGCGGAACCGTTCACCCCGGCCGACACCGACGTCGTGACCCCGAACAACGACACCCCGTACTCCACGGCCTGGCTCGACCTGCGCGCGGAGCCGTACGTGATCTCCGTCCCGGCCGTCGACCGCTACTACGTCCTCCCGGTGCACGACATCGACACCGCGTACGTCGGGTACGTCGGCTCCCGGACCACCGGCCAGGGGCCGGGCGACTACCTGGTCGCGGGCCCGGGGTGGACCGGCGCCGTCCCCGCCGGGATCACCGGGATCCTGCGCGCCGACTCCTTCCTCGTCGGGATCATCGGCCGCACCTACCTGGCCGGCCCCGAGGACGTTCCCGCCCTGCGCGCGGTCCAGGAGGGGTACGGGCTCCGCCCCCTCTCCACGTACGCGGACACGGCCGCCCCGCACCCCGTCGACGAGCCGGTGTGGCCGGTCTGGCGCGAGGAGGACCTCGGGAACGTCGAGTTCTTCACACTCCTCGACTTCCTCCTCGGCTTCTTCCCCGTCCTGGAGGCGGAGCGCGGACTCCGCGACCGCCTCGCGGCGCTCGGGGTGTCGGGCACGGGCGAGTTCGAACCGGCCGCGCTCCCCCCGGAGATCGGGGAGGCGGTCGAGCAGGGCATCGCCGACGGCCGCGCCCGTCTGGCGGCGGCCGACCGCTCCGTCCACCGCTTCGGCACGCGCGCGGAGCTCGGCGGCGACCACCTCGTCCGGGCGTTCTCCGCCGCGACGGGGCTGTACGGGCTTCCCGCCGCCGAGGCCTGGTACGGCGCCTGGCTCGGCGACGACCAGGGCGACGAACCGCCGACCGGGGCCGGTCACGGCCACGTCGTCCACTTCCCGGCCGGGCACCTGCCCCCGGCCCGCTTCTTCTGGTCCCTCACCGCCTACCGGCTGCCCGACCGGTTCCTCGTCGCCAACGAGATCGACCGCTACTCGATCGGCGACCGGACGCCGGGGCTCGTGTACGACGACGACGGCGGCCTCACCCTCCACCTGCGGAAGGACCGCCCGAGCGACCCCAAGGAGGCGGCGAACTGGCTGCCCGTACCCGACGGGCCGTTCAGCCTGATCCTGCGGGTGTACGGCCCCGAGGCCCCGGTCCTCGACGGCTCCTGGACCCTGCCGCCGCTGACGCGGTCGACGGACTGACGCGGCCGACGGACTCACGGGCATCGGCCCGACGGACTCACCCGGCCGACGGACTCACGGGCATCGGCCCGACGGACAAGGGCCCGCGGGTCACTTCCTCCTGCGGGCCGCCCACGACACCGCGCCCAGGGAGACCGCGCCGCTCGCGATGCCGAGGACGGCGCCCGCGAGGACGTCGCCGGGGTAGTGGACGCCGGTGTGCACCCGTGAGTAGCCCACCGCCCCGGCGAGGACGCCGAGCGGCACGGCGGCGGGCGGGATGACGACGCCCACGGCGGTCGCGAAGGCGACCGCCGACGCGGTGTGCCCGGAGGGGAACGAGGCCGAGTCGGGCATCGGGACGTGCCGGCCCACCACGACACGCGCCGCCTCCCGGTCCGGTCGCGGCCTGCGGACCAGCCGCTTGCCGAGGAGGTTGGCCGAGGTCGAGGCCACGGCCACGGCCCCGACTCCCGCGAGCGCGGCGACGCGGGGCCGGCCCGGGAGGAGGGCGAGTCCGGCGGCGACGGCGAACGAGATCTTCGAGTGGTTGGCCGCCGTGGACAGGCGGCGCAGCGCCGTGTCGAGGGTGGGCGTGGGGGTGGCGGCCACGGCCGCGTAGACGGCACCGTCGACGGCGCGGAGGTCGTGCAGGACGGCCCGGAGAGTGGTCCTGGGCTCGGCCTTCTCCGCTGTCGTGTCCGTCGTCATGCCGACTCCTTGCTCGATCATTTCTGGTGGGGCGTCATTTCTTGGGCGTGTGGAAGGCGAGAGCCGTGATCCGGCGCCAGTCGAGGGGCGGCGGCGGCACCACCGTCCCGGGCCGGTCCCGGGGGACGCGGACGCGCAGCGCGCCGGGGCGCAGGGTGCAGACGACGGGGGTGGGGAGGGTGAGGGCCTCGCCGTCGACGGCGACGGAGATCATGGTGGCCCCCTCGGGGGTCCTCGGAGTCCTCGGATCGGCCACGACCTCGACCCTCTGGGCCGTCAGCACGTTCAGGCCGGTCGCCTGGGTGCCCCGTACCGCCAGCTCGGCGGCCTGCGCCGCGCCGTCCACGCGGATGCCGATGACCCCGAGCGCGCCCAGGTCGAGGCGCGGGCGGTGGGCCTCGGTGGTGTCGATGAGGTCGGGAGCGGCGTACGGGTTGTTGCTGACGAGGAGCGCCTGCTGCCCGGGGAGCCGGGTGGTGTCGGCGGTCGCGTCGAGACGGTCCCCGTCGCCGCCCTGGAGCAGGTCGGGGAGGGTGGCGAGGGCGGTGCCGGCCTTCGCGTCGCGGTAGTCCGGGTGCTGCACGACCTCCGCGTACACCCCGAAGGAGACCGTGTTCACGAACGGCCGCCCGGAGACGGAGCCGAGGTCGACCCGGAGCTCCTCGCCGTCCGTCAGGGCGTCGAGGCACGTCGACGGGTCGGTGCGGTCGAGGCCGAGGTCCATCGCGAAGTGGTTGCGGGTGCCGGCCGAGATGACGAGGAACGGCAGGTCGTGCTCGGCGGCGACCTCGGCGACCAGCGCCTGCGTGCCGTCGCCGCCGGCCACGCCGAGCAGGTCGGCGCCGTCGGCGACGGCCTTGCGGGCGAGCGCGGTGACGTCGGGGTGCGTGCTCGGGTCGATCAGCACCACCCGCGCGCCGAGCGCCTCGGCGCGGGCGACGAGGTCGAAGCGCGCGACCTTCCCGCCGCCGGACTTCGGGTTCATGATCAGGACGGGGTTGCGTGGCGGGGCCGCCGGTTCGCCGCGCATCACGAGCGTCCGGTCGACGTCCGGGCGGCGCAGGGCGGCACGGGCGCAGAAGAGGGAGACGGACCAGAGGCCGAGCGCCACCAGCGCGGTGAGCCAGACGCCGCCGACGACGTACAGCGCGAAGACCGCGGCCGGCGCGCCGAGCGCGAGGAGCGCGCCGAGGAAGCGCAGCGGGCCGCGGTGCGCGAGGAACCACCAGATGCCGACGGCGGAGACGGCGAGGCCGACGAGACCGCTCAGGAGGATCAGGAGGCCGCCGCCCAGGGCCGTCAGGAGCACCGCGACGGATGCGGCGGCCGCCGCGAGCGCGCACCGCGCCATCCGCCGGGCAGCCCGCATCGGATCACCCGCCTGGTTCGTCGTCACCGAGTCCAGCCCCTCCACGCCCCACCACCTCCGTACTCCGGATCCACACTCCTTCACGGTCCCCCAGGTCGCGCGTCGGGGTGACCCTTTCGGCGTAAAAAGATCACGGGGTTACTCCCTGCCCCGGAACCAGCCCGAGACACCCGAGGAGTTCCGCGCCCCTGTCCGCGTGCTCGTCCCCGGCGAGCAGCAGGGAACGAGCCGCCTGGTAGCGCGAACCGGCCGCCTCGAAGGCCGTCGCCGTGGCGAGCAGGCGCGGGAGGTCGCCGTCGAGGAGGGCCTCGGCGCGGTCCAGGTGGGCGGTGGCGACGGGATTGCCGGTGACGACGGGCCGGGCGGCGGCGATACGGGCCCTGGCGACGGTGTCCGGGTGCCCGGCGAGGACCGAGGCCTCGGCCCTGACGGAGACGTACCAGTGGAGCCAGACCCAGGTGACCCACTTCCACACGTCCTCCGGCTCGGGCGCGAGCCGGTCGAACGCGGCGGGCGCGTCGCCCTCGTGGAGCAGGAGCTGGGCGTCGAGGAGGGCGCCGTAGCCGTGGCGGTACTCCTCGGCCGTACCCGCCCGTCCCACGATCGCGAGCCACTCCTCGCGGGCGGCCCGGTCGCCGCGCAGGCCGTGGACCAGGGCGACGGAGGCGGCGGCCGGGCCGAGCGAGAAGGACTGCTGGCGGCCGGTCCGCTCCCAGGCGTCGAGGAACCGGGCGCTGCCGGTGAGCACGTCCTCGACGCGGCCGGCGAAGGCGTCCGCGACGAGGAGCCAGGAGGTGGCGTGGTGCCCCACCTCGGCGAGCAGCGGATGCCCGGCGAGCTCCCGCCCGTACCGGCGAGCGTCCGCGAGGGCGCCGACGCCGAGGGCGGTGCCGGAGGCCATGGCGAGCGCGTCGAGCAGCTCGTGCGTACGGGCGGGGGCCGGGGCGAGCGGTCCGAGGAGCGCGACCCGCCGCCGCGCCGCCCCGGCGGCCCCGAACGCGTCCCCCGCCCAGCTCCGTGCCCCCGACAGCGCGTCGAGCGCGGCGGACTCGGCCACGGGGTCCCCGGCCTCCCGCGCCAGCAGCACGGCCTCCTCGGCACAGGCGACGGTCTCGTCGATGCTGTTCTCGGTACCGCCCTGAACGGACCCGAAGGCGTCGAAGTCGACGGCGGCACGAGCGAGCGCGAGCGCGGCGGCGGAGGTGCGGGTGGGGGCGGAGGTGGGAGTGGGGGCGGAGGTGGGGGTGGGGTCGGAGGTGGGAATGGGGTCGGAAGCCGGGTCGGCGGCCCGGTGCCGCTGGAGTTCCCGGGCCTTCGCCAGGAGCGCGCGTATCTCGTCCGGGGGCGGGAGGCGGATGAACTCGCTGGAGAAGCGGTACGCCGTCGTCGCCGCCGTCGCCAGGTCGCGGGCCGCGGCGGCGAGGTCGCCCGACGCCTCGGCCGCTTCGGCGGCCGCGCGGTGGAGGCGGTGCATGTCGTCGCCCAGGCGGCGGCAGCCGGCCACCGCGGCGGCCTGGCGGAGGGGGGCGGCCGGGTCGGTGTCGTCGAGCGCGGCGGCCTGCTCGTACCGGGCCTGGGACTCCCCGAGGAGGTTGCGCGTGAACGACGCCTCCGCCAGGGCGAGGGCCAGGCGATGGGCGTCCGCACGGTGCTCCGGGCGGGAGACGGCCCAGGTCAGGGCCGCCCTGAGGTCCTCCGCCACGGCGTCGAAGCGCGGCCGCCAGTCCGCGTCCTGCGTCGCCGGGGCGGCCGCGTGGGCCCACCCCTCCGTCATCGGCGGCAGGGCCGCCGCCGGAAGCAGGGCCGAAGCCGCCGACAGCGACCAGCCCAGATGGCGGGCCCGGGCCGTCGCCGTCTCGTCCTCCTCCGTCAGGCGCTCGGCGCCGTACTGGCGGATCGTCTCCAGGGCCCGGTAGCGCGTGCCCCCAGCGGACGGCACCACCGCGAGCAGGCTCTGCTCCGCCAGCCGCGCCAGACCGTCCGCGACGTCGGCCGCCGCCAGCGGGGCGAACCCCGCCACCTCGGCCGCCGCGCCCGCCGTGAACGGCAGCGCGAAGACCGACACCCTACGCAGCAGCGCCCGGTCGGCCGGCGCGAGCAGGTCGTGGCTCCAGTCCAGGACCGCGCGCACCGACCGGTGCCGGTCGGCGGCCCTCGGACCGCCGGACAGGATCCTCAGCTGGTCGGAGAGCCCGGCCACCAGCCCGTCCAGACCGAGCGTCGGCCACCGCGCCGCCGCCAGTTCGATCGCGAGCGCCATCCCGTCGAGCCGTTCGCACAGCGCGACGACCGCGTCCCGTACCGCCGGGTCCGACGACGGTACGAGCCCGACCGCCTCCGCCCGTTCCAGGAACAGCTCCACCGCCTCCGACTCCCCTCCCCCGTCCCGCGACAGCGGCGGCACCGGGAAGACCCGTTCGAACGGCACCATGAGCCGTGCCCGGCTCGTCACCAGGACCCGGACGCCCGGGCAGGCCGCGAGCAGCCGTTCCAGGAACGGCGCCACCCCGTCCCGTACCTGCTCGCAGTTGTCCCAGACGAGCAGCGCCCGCCGGTCCGCGAGCGCGGCCACCACCGTGTCGTCCACACCGCGGCCCGGCTGTTCGCCGACGCCCACCGCCGCGGCGACCGCCGCGCCCACCCGGCCGGGGTCGTCGACCGGCGCCAGGTCGACGAACCACACCCCGTCGGCGAAGTCGGCCGCGAGCTCCGCCGCCACCGCGAGCGCGAGGCGGGTCTTGCCCACGCCGCCCGGTCCGACCGCCGTAACCTGGCGGTACGCCTTCACCGCCGCCGCCAGCTCGCCCCGCTCCCGTACCCGCCCGACGAACGCCGTCAGCGGCGCGGGGAGGGGGGCGGGCGCGAGCGCGGCCGGGGCCCGCTCCGCGGCGCGGCGCGAGAGCGCCCGCCGGTCCGGGAGCTCCAGCTTCCGCAGCAGCGAGGAGACGTGCGACTCCACCGTCCGTACGGAGATGAACAACCGCGCGGAGATCTCCGCGTTGCTGAGGTGCTCCCCGAGGAGCGCGAGCACCTCGGCTTCCCGGGACGAGATCGCTGGGGTGGTCACGTGATCAGTATCGACCGAGTCCCCGCGACTCCGTGGTGCTTTCCGTGGTGCTTTCCGTGGTGCTTTCCGTGGTCACCACGGAGGCGGGATCCGCCGCCGTGGCCGAAGGTGGAACCACGCCAAACGGCCGGAAGGCCAACGCCGAACGATCGCCAGGAGCACCCACCATGACCGGTACGTCCCCCACCCAGGGCATCAAGACCGTCCTCCACCCCGTCTCCGACCTCGACAAGGCCAAGGCCGTCTACTCCGCCCTCCTCGGCGTCGAGCCGCAGGTCGACGGCCCGTACTACGTCGGCTTCGAGGCCGCCGGCCAGCACATCGGCCTGCTCCCCGGCGGCGGCCCGCAGGGGCTGACCTCCCCGGTCGCCTACTGGCACGTGGACGACATCGAGACGAAGCTCGGCGAGCTCACCGCCGCGGGCGCCACCGTGAAGGACCCGGCGAACGACGTCGGCGGCGGCCGGCTCGTCGCCACCGTCCTCGACGCGGACGGCAACCTCCTCGGCCTCGTCCAGGACAGCTGAGCCGAGCGCCGACCGATGACGACCGCACCCCGCTCCCGCGCCCAGCGCCGCCACGACACGGAGCACCGGCTCGCCCACGACGTCGACGTCTGGGTGGCCAGCGCCTCGGCGGACGGCCTGCCCTACCTCGTACCGCTCTCCTTCGACTGGGACGGCGAGGCCCTGCTGGTCTCGACCCCGGCGAACAGCCCGACCGGCCGGAACATGGCCGCGACCCGGCGCGTCCGCGTCGGTCTCGGGCACACCCGCGACGTGTCGATGATCGACGGCACGGTGGAGGTCCTGGAGATGGACGCGCTGCCGCGGGACCGGGGTGACCGGTTCGCCGAACGCACGGGCTTCGACCCGCGCACACTGACCACCCCGTACCGCTGGTTCCGCATCACCCCGCACCGCGTCCAGGCATGGCGCGAGGTGGACGAACTCCCGGACCGCGAACTGATGCGCGCGGGCCACCCCCTGCCGTAACCCCGAAACGCCGACCACCGCCCCGCACACCCCCACCCGCACACCCCCGCCCGCACGCCGACACCCAGACGGCCGAACCCAACCCCGCGCCCCCACGCCCCCTGAGGCCCCGGAGCCCCCTGAGCCGCTCAGGGGGCCGCGCGCCGGTCAACTCCCGCCCCCGGGAACCTTCCCCGCGTGCGGTGCGTCCTGCACCAGCATGCGGAAACGTGACGACCCGCCCTGGACGGCCGGATGTCTGACGCTGCTCGCCGGGGCGGCGGCCGGGTACGGGGCCCATCGGCTTTCCCGGGCCGCGCGGCGGACCTGCGCCGTCGTCCTCCGGGAGCACCCCAGCCTGTTCGACTGGTGGACCTGGGAAGCGCCGCTCACCGTCCTCGCCGCGACGTTCACGGCACTCGCCGCGTGGACGGTACCGGCCGCGGTACTCCGGTCCGCACCCCCGCCGGTCCGCCTGCTCGTCCCCGGCACGACCCTCGTGGTCGCGCTCGTGGCCCTCGCGCTCGCCCACTTCGCCTGGCTGGGCACGCCGCTCGGGGTCGGCAACGACACGAACGGCAGCTGCGCCCCCGACAACGTCCCGGCGTGGTGGCCCCACCCGCTGCCCGCCTGACGCGCCTCCGGAGCCGCACCACCGAACGGGCCCGACTCGACGAGGCCGAGTCGTATCTGCATGACGAAGAGCTGTGAGCTTGGGCGGCTTGTTCCGTGTTCTCTGAACTTGGACCGCGCTCTACGGATGCCCCGATGAGCTCTTTGCGTCAATCGATCGTTGCGGAAGTCCTCTGCCCTGGTCAGAAAGTCCCGCACTTTCGACTTTCAGCCATCTCGTACGCAATGTGAACAGCGTCACGTTGGTCGTGATCGGGCTCGGGTTACGGTCCCTCCCGTTCGCGAAGATCAAGCGAGGGGGGAACATCAAGATGCTCATGCGTAAGCGCATAGCCGTCGCAGGAATCGCCGCTGCTCTGGCTCTTCCGGCCGGTATCGCCGTTGCCGGTGAGATCAGCGGCAGTCGGCTGACGTTTTCGATCGCGACCGCCGGGTCCAAGGAAGACGGCGAGCGCTGGAACGGCCCGAGCTCCGGTCACGCCAGGGCGTGTGGCGACGTCCCCACGTCCGACTTGAAGACGTTCAGCGGCTACGTGTACCAGGACAAGTCGCTCATGCCCGATCCGCAGATCGCTTCCACCTCCCGCGGCTACTCTTCGGCCTACGGGTGCGGTTCCTACGGGGGCACCACCACGGGTGGCAAGTACTACACGAAGGCCACGTGGGCCGGTGTTTCGGGCAGCCGTGCCTACGGCTACGTGGCCGCAGAGAACTAATCGGGAAACTGTGTCTGTCGACAGTGACATCGCCGCGACCGGCGCCTCGCCGGTCGCGGTCGTCGAGGGCGCCACGGTCCGCTACAAGACCGTGGTCGCCCTCGACGGCGTGCGCGCGGAGTTCCACTCCGGGACCACCGCCCTGCTCGGCCCCAACGGCGCGGGCAAGACCACCCTGCTCTCCTTGCTGAGCACTGCCAGGCGACCGCACGAGGGGACGGTGTCCCTGCTCGACGAGCCGGTACGTGGCCGGGCCGGACTGCGCAAGGTCCGGGAGCGCATCGGCGTGCTGCCTCAGTCCTTCGGCTACTATCCGCGCTTCACGGTGCGGGAGTTCGTGGAGTACGCGGCCTGGCTGCGCAAGGTGCCAGGTGGACAACGGCAGGAGCGCGTGCGCGAGGCCCTGCGTCTGGTGGAGCTCGAGAAGTACGCGGACCGGCGCATGGGCGCGCTGTCCGGCGGAATGCTCCGCCGGGCCGGAATCGCGCAGGCCGTGGTGAACCGCCCCGCCCTCGTTCTCCTGGACGAGCCGACGGTCGGTCTTGACCCCGCGCAGAGAGTGGGGTTCAGGTCCCTCATCCGTGACCTCGGGGAGCGCTCGGCGGTGGTGATGAGTACTCACCTCGCCGAGGACGTGGCCCACGTCTGTGACCGTGTCCACGTGCTCTTGGACGGCCGGCTGCGTTTCACCGGTACCGCAGCCGACCTGTGTGCCCAGAACCCCGACCACGACGGCAGCGCGCCCGACGGCCCCGCGGTGGAATCCGGCTACCTGGCCGTGGTGCAGGAGAACGGGGTACGGACGTGATCCGCGTGCTGCTTCACGAGATGCGGCGCGGCGAGGCGGGCAAGGTGGCCCTTCTGTCGGCGGTGTCCGGGGTCTGGTACCTGGTCTCGGCGGATGCCGCGACGAGCGACTGGGTCGGCTGGTGGGGCCAGACCAGCATCAAGGTCCAGGTCTTCGGCGTGATCGTCATGGGCTCCTTGATGAGTGCCGCCGCCGCGTGGACCGCGGGCCGTGCCCGGCGCACTCGCACGAGCGCCTGGTCCGACACCACGCCACGCGGAGGCTGGTCACAAGCCCTGCTCCTGTGGGGTGCGGCCTGGATCTGGTCGCTGGCGGTGTACGCCCTGATGACCGTCGTGGCTTTCCAGCGCACGGCCGGCGTCAGCGACGTGACCGAACCCGTGTGGACCCCGCTGCTGCTGGCCGTGGCGATGACCGCACTCCAGATCGCCGCCGGTGTGGCCGCCGGCACCCTCGTTCCGTCCCGGATCACGGCCCCGGCCATGGGAGCGCTCTGGTACGGGCTGTTCGTGTTCTTCGCCTTCGTCCCGGAGCTGCCGCTCGCCGCTCTGTTCCCGGCGATAGACGAACACTGGGACGCCACCTTCCAGCCGCACACCACTCGCCTGTTGATCGCGACCGCTTGGTGCGCGGCCGCGGCCCTCGCCCTGCTTGCCCTGCCCGCTCTCGCGCGCCGTGCGGTGCCTTCTCCCGGCCCGCTTCTGATCGTGCCGGCCATCGTCGCGGCGACGGCCGGAGGCGCCCTGCTGACCTTCCGAGCTCCGGTACCCGACCCGTTCTGGGCCGTCCGCGCCGAGCAGCCCGCCGAACCCCTCTGTGTCACCCAGGGGCGTACGAAGGCGTGCCTGTGGCCGGCCGACAGCCATCTGCTCCCGCAGGCCCGGGCGGCGGTCCGTACCGTGGATGGCGCCCTCGGCTCCCTCTCCGGATTCAACCGCAGCTTCTACGAGACAGGTCTGCGGCCCGAGGGCCCCGGCAGCGCGGAGCTACCGGTATACCGGCCGGTCGTGGACTCCCCTTCCCTCACCGGGGCGATGCTCGACGCATCCCTGCCCCAGCCGCCCAGCGGCTGCGAACCGCACATGCTCAAGGCGGCTGGCGGCTACCCCGACACGTTCCTGTTCCAGGCCGTGGTCTACGCGCGCGCCGAGTTCCCCGCTCCCTATTACGGCGAGGAGTTCTCCCGAGCTCTCGAAGGTGTCCTCAAGGCGCCTGCCGCCGCCCGGGACCAGTGGCTCACCGCCGCGGCCCGTGAGATCGACGCCTGCCGCCCCGTCCCCCCGCTGCCCCGGTGAACCCCGCCCTCGCGCACGCCCGCAGCCGCAACCTGCCGCGGGCGGCCGCCGCGGCAGCGGTGGTGGCCCTGGCCACGGCCGTGTTCACCCGCGGGCAGGTGGACATCCCCGACTTCCGCCACCTGGTCGACTACGCCGTACCCGTGGCGGCGGTCGTTCCCGTCGCGTACGCCGTCGTCCTGGGGACCACCCTCCACACCCCGATGGCCGACTTGGAGCATGTGTCGGCGCGCCCCGTACCCCTCTACCGACGCCTCCAGCTCGTCGCGCTCACCCTGTTCGCCACCGCCCTTACGGCCCTGCCCCTGGCGTTCGGCCTGCCCGTCGAGGTCTTCACCGCCTCGGTCCGCAACGCGGCCGGCTACCTGGGACTCGCGGTGATCAGCGCACGCTTCTTCGGCAGCGGCCTGGCCTGGCTCCTACCCCTGGCCACCTTCGGCCCGACCCTCCTGCTCGGCGTGGGCGTGGACAACACCCCGGAATGGTGGGCCTGGTCCATCCATCCAGCGACGTCTCCAGGCGCCCTGACCATCGCAGCCGTGTTGTGGCTCGCCGCTCTCCTCCTGCCCGGACCCCCACCCAGCGCCGATGACCGGGCGGAGTCCTAGGGCGTGTGTCGAAAGTGGCGCCTGTAGCCGGAGAGGCCGTCAGGGCCCCGCAGTCCGCCGGATCCGCCTCCTGCCCGGCCCCTCCGCTCACGCATCGCTCATCCATCCGCCCTGGAACGACGGAGCGCCCCACCCGATCGCAACCAGGTGGGGCGCTCCCCAGCAGGTCAGAGGGCTACCCCTCCCCCGCCATCGGTAGGCCGTGTGGGACTCGAACCCACAACCAATGGATTAAAAGTCCACTGCTCTGCCAATTGAGCTAACGGCCCTCGGTCAAGCACACCTGAGCAGCATAGCCGGACAGGCCCCCGGAACCGATCGGGTATCCGACACGAGGCGTGGTGCGCACGGTGCTCGTTGCGGGCGACGGTTCCGGGGGGTGCGTGGACGGTGGGTCAGTAGAGGCCCTTGTAGACGTTCCAGCCGCCGCCGAGCCGGTAGCGGGAGCCGTAGCCGCTGCCGCAGGTGCCCTGGTGGACGTAGAGGGAGCCCGTCGTGTCGCGGCCGACGACGTCGGGGCAGGCGTCGCCCGAGATGTCGCCGACGCCGGTCACGGAGGAGTACATGTTCCAGCCGGAGCCGATCCGTTCACGCGCGAGCACCCCGCCGGTCGCCGTGCCGCGGTAGCGCCACAGGTAGCCCGTGCCGTCGACGGCGATCAGGTCGGCGCGGCCGTCGCGGTTCATGTCGCCGGCGCCGACGATCTTCTTGTACACCTTCCAGTTCGTGCCGATCCGGATCCGGGGCTTCAGGCGGTGGTCCGCCGTCCCCCCGAACATGTAGACGTCACCGGTGGTCGTCTGACGCGCGACCAGGTCCGCGAAGCCGTCGCCGTTGATGTCACCCGGCGACGTC
Source organism: Streptomyces sp. NPDC020807 (assembly GCF_040641575.1). Classification (NCBI taxonomy): domain Bacteria; kingdom Bacillati; phylum Actinomycetota; class Actinomycetes; order Kitasatosporales; family Streptomycetaceae; genus Streptomyces; species Streptomyces sp. NPDC020807. The sequence goes on along the minus strand of NZ_JBFADU010000035.1, from coordinate 21,668 downwards.
AGCGTGTCGTACTGCGCCCAGCCGGTGCCGACCAGCGTGTACGGCGACGCGCCCGAGAGGACCTTGTCGCAGCCCGGCCGGTAGGACCGCAGCTCGTCGCGGACGCGGACCAGGACGTCCGCGCAGCCGTCGGCGTTCACGTCACCGGACGGGACGAAGAGCGAGGCGGTCGGGAACTTCACGCCCGAACCCGCGATCCGCGCCGACAGCGTGCCGTACGCGGTGCCCCGGTACAGGGAGACGACACCCGTCGTGTCCATCACGATCAGGTCGCCCGCGCCGTCCTTCCCGGCCAGGTCGCGCCAGGCCGGCTGGCCGCCGGAGACCTTGACCGTGCCGGTCAGCGACAGGTCCCGGCCCTTGCCGTCGGCCGTACGGGCCGTCAGCTCCCAGGCGTACGAGCCGTTCGCCACCGGCGATCCGCTCGCCGTCCGGCCGTCCCAGACGGGCGCGTCGACGCGGCCCCGGGTCTCGTTGGCCCGGTAGGTGCGGATCACGGTCCAGCTGACGGGGTAGCGGAGGGTCAGCTCCCAGTTCGACGCCGGCTTCGACAGCGTCCAGGAGGCCTTCCAGCCGTTCTTCGACAGCGCGGTGGCCGGGGCGCCGGACGAGGGCGCCGTCAGGTCGGAGGTCGGCACGTTCGTCCACACCGTGTGGACGAGGTTCCGGGCGTCCTTGTACGCGACGGCCCCGCCGAAGCGGTCCACCGTCCACGCCACCCGCCGCGCCGCGGCCACCTGCGTGGCGTCGACGAAGCGGCGGACCGCGGCGGCCCTGTCCGTGTGGAAGTCGGTGATCCGGAGGTACCCGTCGGTGCCCCGCTCGATGAGGTAGCCGTCGCCGAGCAGCGCGCCGGTGGCGACACCGGCCGCCAGGGGGACGGCCTTGCGGGTGACGAGGTCGTAGACGCCCTGCTTGGTGTAGCCCGCGCACGCCCAGTACAGCCAGCGGCCCGCCGTCTGGAGCTCCGTGGGCCGGCAGGTGGCGCCCGTGGCGATCCTGCCGAGGTCCTTGCCGGTGACCAGGTCGACCCGGCCGACCTCTCCCGTCACGGGCGTCGGCGTGTAGAGCGTGTCGCCCCAGAGCGCCGCGGCCGACTGCTGTGTCACCGTCCGGACGGTCCTCGCCGTGTCCAGGTCGACGACGAGCATGTCCTGCCCGGTGAGGACCTGGCCCTGCGCGGTCGCCAGGCCCGTCTGGAAGACGGCCCACCGGCCGAAGACGTCGGCGATCCGACCCTCGCTCCGCCCGGTCGCGACACGGGTCGCCGTGCCGTTCGCGCGGCGGGCGACGACGTCGAGCGACCCGGTCGCGGTCGCCCGCGCCAGGTGGACCGTCCGCCCGTCGCCGCTGTCGAACAGCGGGGTCGTGGCCTCCAGACGGCCCGTCTCCGCCCCGGCGTACGCGGGCCCGGACTGGCCGGTGTGCACGGGACCGACCGGGAGCGTACGGGAGTGGAAACCGGCCTTGCCGGTGTCGGGCTCCAGGGTGGACAGCCGGCCCGAGCCCAGCGCGAGCGCGTCGACCCGCGCCTCCAGGGGCTCCACCCGGCGCAGCTTCTCGACGGCGGGCGCGCCGCCGCTCTTGCCCGGGATCGCCTTGAGCAGGGACCAGTCCGTGGCGGACGTGCCGCCGACGAAGGCCGCTCCCCCGCCGGGCAGCTGCGTCAGCTCCCCCTCGGCCCGGTCCGCGATCCGCTGCGTCCGCCCGTCCGGGTGGAGCGCGTCGAGCCGCCGCCGGAGGGAGGCGTCGGCGCCGGTGGCGTCGCCGAGCGCCAGGACCCATTCGCCGACCAGGGCGACACGGGTGGCGCTCAGGCCCTCCGGGAGGGCGAAGGTCTGCTCGGCGCCGCCGAGCGCGGCGCGCTCCCGCACGTGCACCGTGCGGGAGCCGTCGACCCAGGCGATCTTGTCGGGGCTGACGGCGACGCCGTTGCCGTCCGGGGCGGGGGCCGGGACCACGGTCATCTGCCCGGTGCTCAGGTCCACGACGCCGAGGTCGCTCGGGGCGTACGGCTCCGGGGTCCCGTCCGGGCCGGGCGCGGGCACCCGGCCGAAGCGGAGGACGGCCACGGACGCGTCGCCCGCGACGAGCCGCGCCCGGTCCAGGTCGGCCCCGGCGGGCCAGCCGGTCACGGTGACCGGGGCGGCCGCCTGGTCGGCGGCGCTCCGCAGGAGGAACCCGGTGGTCGTGGTGGTGTCGGCGGCGGAGGCGTACCGCTGGAAGAGCAGCGTCTCGCCGAGGAGCGCCCGGTAGCGGGCGTCCGACGGCACGGAGAGCGCCTGCTCGGTGCCGGCCGTCAGATCCCGCACGTACGGGACGCCGCCGCGCCGCACGACGAGGCGGCGCCCGCCGGTGCCGGCCTCGGCGAAGGTGCCGTGCCCGGCCTCGTACGCCCCGTATCCGAGGGGGACGCGCGCGCCGCTCGCGAAGTCGGTCCACTCCAGCGGCCCGCCGGGGGCGACCCCGGCGGTCTCCGTGGCGTGCGCGTACCCCGTGGCGCCGACGGCGGTGACGACGTCGTGGCGCGGCACGGCCCGCCAGTTCGGCGTGATGTCCAGCTGGTCGATGCCCACGATCGGCGAGGCCTGCGCGGTCGCGGCGGGCGGGAGACCGACCGCCGAGGCGAGGAGCGCTGCGGCGAGGACGGCGGTACGCGTGCGGGGGTGCCGCGCGCGGATGAGACGACGAGACAAGAAGGCCCCTCCCCGGGGGAAACCTGAAGTGCGGAAAGGGCGGAGGAGACTCCGCCGGCCCCCCGGCCCGCGCCCCCGCCCGCGTCAACCGGGCGAGCGTATCCCGTCGAACGGCGTACCGGGCAGCGGAAAAGGGACAGGGCCCGTACCAGCACCGAAGTGCTCGTACGGGCCCTGTCCCTTTCGTCAGGTCACACGGTCTCAGCCGTTGCGCTTCCAGCGCGGCTTGTCGTCGCGGCGGCCGAAGCCACCGGTCGAACCGGCCGGGCCGGAGCCGCGGTGGTCGTCACGACGGCCGTAGGGGCGGTCGCCGCCACCGGAGCGGAAGCCACCGGAGGGACGGTCGTCACGACGGTCGCGGTTGAACGGACGGTCGCCGCCACCGGAGCGGAAGCCGCCGGACGGGCGGTCGTCGCGGCGGAAGCCGCCACGGTCGCCACCTCGGTCGCCACCGCGGTCGTCGCGGTTGAAGCCACCGGAGGGACGGTCGTCACGACGGAAACCACCGGAGGGACGGTCGTCGCGGCGGAAGCCGCCACGGTCGCCACCGCGGTCGTCACGGTTGAAGCCACCGGAGGGACGGTCGTCACGACGGAAACCACCCGACGGACGGTCGTCGCGGCGGAAGCCACCACGGTCGCCACCGCGGTCGTCACGGTTGAAACCGCCGGAGGGGCGGTCGTCACGACGGAAACCACCCGACGGACGGTCGTCGCGGCGGAAGCCACCGGACGGACGGTCGTCACGACGGAAACCACCCGACGGACGGTCGTCGCGGCGGAAGCCACCACGGTCGCCGCCACGGTCGTCACGGCGGTCGTCGCGACGGAAGCCACCGCGGTCACCGCCACGGTCGCCACCACGGTCACGGCGCTCGTAGTTGCCGCGCTCGTCGCGGAACGCCGGGCGCTCCTCGCGACGCTGCTCCTCGGCGCGAGCGGCACGCTCGGCCTCGACGGCGGCGGCGGCGATCTCGGCCTCGGCGGCCTCGGTCACCTCGGCGACGGCGGCCTCGGGGTCCTCGCCACGCTCACGGGCGGCGCGGGCCACCAGGCGGTCGGCCTCCTCGCGGAGCTCGACGGCACGGCGCTGGAGACGCTCGAGCTGCTTGGTCAGGTCGACGACCTCGCGCTCGGCCTGCTTGGCCGAGTTGTTCGCGGAGTCGGCCTGGACCTCGGTGAGCGAACGGGCGCCGGTGATCTCGGCGACCTCCGGGTCGAAGGCGCCGGCACCGCCGACGATGTGGCGCGTGGCGTCGACGCCCGCGTCCTCCATCAGGCGGAAGATCTGACGGCGCTGGTGCGGCAGGGCCAGGGAGACCACGACACCGGAGCGGCCGGCACGGGCGGTACGGCCCGAGCGGTGCAGGTAGTCCTTGTGGTCGCCGGCCGGGTCCACGTTGAGGACCAGGTCGATGCCGTCGACGTGGATGCCGCGGGCGGCGACGTCGGTCGCGACGAGCGCGTTGACGTAGCCGTCCTTGAAGTCGGCCAGGGTGCGCGTACGGGCACCCTGCGTCATGCCGCCGTGCAGCGCGTCGGCCTTGACGCCGGACTCGCGGAGCTGCTCGGCGATGCGGTCGGCGCCCAGCTGGGTGCGGACGAAGATGATCGTGCGGCCCTTGCGGGCGGCGATCGCGGCGGTGACCGGGGCCTTGTCCTTCGGCTTCACGACGAGGACGTGGTGGGTCATGGTCGTGACGGCACCGGCGGACGGGTCGACCTCGTGCGTGATCGGGTCCACCAGGTAGCGCTTCACGAGGGTGTCGATCTCGTTCTCCAGCGTCGCGGAGAAGAGGAGTCGCTGACCGCCCTCGGGGACCTGGTCGAGCAGCTCGGTGACCTCGGGCAGGAAGCCCAGGTCGGCCATCTGGTCGGCCTCGTCGAGGACGGCGACCTGGACGTTCTCGAGGGAGCAGGCGCCGCGGTTGATGATGTCGCGCAGACGGCCCGGGGTGGCGACGAGGATGTCGACGCCGCGCTCCAGGGCGTAGATCTGGTTGCCCATGGACGTACCGCCGCAGACGACCTTCATCTTGAGGCCGAGCACGTCGCCGTACGGCTGGAGGGCGTCCGCGACCTGCATCGCGAGCTCGCGGGTCGGCGTGAGGATGACGCCGCGGGGCTTCTTCTTGTCGGTGTGACCGCCGGCCAGGGTGGCGAGCAGCGGGAGACCGAAGGAGAGGGTCTTGCCGGAGCCGGTACGGCCACGGCCGAGGATGTCCTTGCCGGCCAGGGCGTCCGGGATGGTCGCCGCCTGGATCGGGAAGGGGGTGGTGACGCCGTTCTGGGCGAGCTTGCGCACGACGCCCTCGGGCAGACCGAGGTCGCCGAAGGTGATGGTGGGCTCGTCGGACTCCTCGGAGTCCTCGTCGGTGTCGACGACGTCCGTGTCGAGGTCGTCCGCCTCGACGACGTCGACGATCTCCACGATCTCGGCGGTCTCGGAGGCCACCACGGCCTCGACGATCTCGTCGTTCTCGGGCATGACGGCGTGGTCAGAACTGAAAATGGACATGCGAAATGCGAAACCTTCCGGAGTCTCGGCACGCGCCCGTCAACTCCGTGAATTCGCAAATCGACCGCCTCAATGCGGTCAGCCACGGCTAGGGAGAGTACGCGCCACACGGCGCTCTTCTGTTTCGGCGCCGGGCAATGGGATCAAACGATCTACCACCATACGCACCCTCCCCCACCCGTGGCAAATCGGACTACGTCACACCGGTCCGGCCTGGGGCGAAGCGGCCGGTTCCGAGGGGGCTTCCGGCCCGTCCGCCGCCCGCATCCCGCCGAGCTGGGCCTCGGGTGCCGGGGCCGGCGGATCGGTCGGGTTCGAGGTCGGCTCGGGCGTCGGCTCCGGGTCCGGCGTCGTCGGCTCGGGCGTCGGCTCCGGCTCCGGCGTCGTCGGCTCCGGCTCCGGCGTCGTCCCGCCGCCGCCCGACGTGTCGGGCTCGCCGCCGCCGTCCCCGCCGCCGCTCCCCGCGTCACCGCCGCCGCTGCCGCCGCCCGAGCCGTCGCTCCCGCCGCCGCCCGCGCCCCCGCCGTCGGCGGAGCCCCCGCCCGGACCCGTCGAGCCGCCCGCGGTGGAACCGCTGCCGCTCGCCGAGGGGATCTTCGTCACGCCGTCGACGCCGGTCGGGCCCTCCACCGGGACCTTCGCGCCCGCCGAGGGGGACGCGGAGGCCGAGGGGGATCCGCTCGGACCCGGGGACCTCGACGTGCCGCCCTTCGCGTCGGGCTCGCCGCCCTCGGCCGGCCGGCCGCCCCAGGAGCCGTCGCCCCCGTCGCCGGGGAGGCCGCCGCCCCCGCCGTCGGACGCGGTCGTCCCGCCCTGCTTCCCCCCGGACGCGGCGGGCACCGGCTTCGCCCCCTCGTCGCTCACACTCATACAGCCGCTCAGACCGGCACAGGCCGCGACGGCCAGCGCGGCGGCCGCCCATCTCACCGGGGTGGGCAAATGGCGCACGGGGGCACCTCCAGGGACACAACAGGCAGGGAACAACGCGTCGCCCTGCCCAACTCCCCGCGCGTCACAAGAGACACGGTGCGCGGGCGGGCCGGGCCGCCCCCGGCCCGCCCGCGCCGCCCGGCCCGCCGCGGGGCGGCTCAGCCGTAGCCGAGCGCGTGCAGCCTGGCGTCGTCGATGCCGAAGTGGTGGGCGATCTCGTGGACCACGGTGATCTCGGTCTCCGCGACCACGTCCTCGTGCGACTCGCACATGCGCAGCGTGGGCCCCCGGTAGATCGTGATCCGGTCCGGCAGCACGCCGGCGTACCACTCACCGCGTTCGGTCAGCGGCGTCCCCTCGTAGAGCCCGAGCAGCTCGGGGTCGTCCGGGGCGGGCTCGTCCTCCACGAACACCGCGACGTTGTCCATCAGCCGGGCGAGCTCCGGGGGGATCCGGTCCAGCGCCTCGGCGACAAGTTCCTCGAACTCCTCGCGCGTCATCTCCAGCACGGGCCCATTCTCCCCCGTAAGGGGGTCCTGGCCGAGGGTGCCCGAGAACCGTTTTGGCGATCCCGGCCGACATCCCATATGCTTCTCACGTCCCCGACGCACTGGGAAGTGCGCAGGTGGGCCCTTAGCCCTCATCGTCTAGTGGCCCAGGACGCCGCCCTTTCAAGGCGGTAGCACGGGTTCGAATCCCGTTGGGGGTACGCATGACCGTGTGCGAGACTAGTTCTCGCACAATGCAAGGCTCTGTGGAGCAGTTGGTTAGCTCGCCACCCTGTCAAGGTGGAGGTCGCGGGTTCAAGTCCCGTCAGAGTCGCTGAAGCTGGAGACAGCTTCGTCCCCAAGCTCTTCGAGCGGGGGGATGCCCCTGGCTGGGTAGCTCAGTTGGTACGAGCGATCGCCTGAAAAGCGATAGGTCGCCGGTTCGACCCCGGCCCCAGCCACATGTCGAAAGCCTCCTGACGTCATCGTCAGGAGGCTTTCGTGGTTCCCGGGGGTCCACCGCGGCCGGGGAGCCACGGCGGTCCGGAGCGCCGGTGGCCTCGGCAGGCTTCTCCCGGCCTGCCGAGGCCCGTGGCCTCAGAGCGTCAGGTCGGCGATCTGGACCTGCTGGATCTGGGTGGTGCCCTCGATGATCTCCTGGATCTTGGCGTCACGGAGGTGGCGCTGCACCGGGAAGTCCGGACCCACGCCGTTCGCCCCGTGGAGCTGTACGGCGTCGTTGGCGGCCTGGAATCCGGCCCGGGAGGCGAAGTACTTGGCGATCAGCGTGTGGCGGATCGCGTCCCGGTGGTTGACGGCACGGAGCGCGCCCGCCTGCCGGCAGAGCAGTCGCGCCGCCTCCACCGAGGCGATCATCTCGGTGAGCAGGCCCCGCACCAGCTGGTGGTCCTTGAGCTGCACGCCGAACTGCGTGCGCTCCCGGGCGTACTCCAGGCTCGCGGTCAGGCAGCCCTGCGCCAGGCCCACGGATCCGTACGCGGTGCTGAACCGTCCGTAGTCGAGGGAGCCGGTGGCCACCAGGTCGAAGGTGAGACGGCCGTGGCTGATGAGGTTGGCCGCGGGGATGACGCAGTTGTCGAAGGTCAGCTCGGCGAGCTCGGAGGCGCGCAGGCCCAGGAGACCGGAGATCGGCTCGGTGCTGAAGCCCTCGGTGCCGCGTTCGACGACGAAGGCCGCGGGGTCACCGTCCAGCTGGGCGAAGACCAGGAAGATCCCCGCACGCTGGCCGAAGCTGATCCACTTCTTGCGCCCGTTGAGGACGAAGGTCTCGCCGACGCGCTCGGCGGTCGTCGATCCGTTCCTGGCGTCGCTGCCGGTCTCCGGCTCGGTGAGCGCGAACGCTCCGACCGTCTCGCCCGTGCCGATGCGCGGCACCCAGCGGTCGGCCTGCTCCTTGGTGCCCCACTTGAGAATGGCGTGGGCGACCATTCCCTGGACGGCCACCAGGTTGCGGATGTTGCCGCAGCCGCGGCCCAGCTCCTCGCTGAGCAAGCCGTACGTCTCCGTGTCCATGGCCTGGCCACCCGCCTCGGTGGGCAGGGTCGGCACCAGGAGACGGGACTTCCCCAGCAGTTCGACGATGTCGTCGGAGAGGGCCTGCTCCCGGTCCCAGTGGTTCGCCCGGGGGATCAGGTGATCATCGGCGAACCGCGCGAACACGGCCTGGTCTTCGCGCTGTTGCGCGGTCAGTGCGTACTGCATTGCGTTCCAATCCCCTGTGCCACTGCCGCCGGCCATGCCGCAGGATCGCTGCCGTGCTGGCTCAGGAAGGCATGGACCAGCCGTTCGAGGCCGAACCCGACGCATCCGCTGGCGATCGGTCCTCCCTGCGGTCCCTGGATGTCGAAGGACTCCCCGAAGAAGTGCCCGTGAAGGTTGAACGAACCGATGGCGATCGACCGGTCGGACGCCACCGGCAGCAGGAGCTCGAACTTCAGCTCCATCATCCGCTGCGAGAAGATCTTGCCCGCGGTGTCGGCGTTGGCGAAGAAGTGGTCGTTGGCCACCTCGCACCGGCCCACCAGCTCGAGCTCCTCCATCAGCGCGAACGTCTGTCGCATCACGGAGTTGCGGCACTCGGCCGCGAACTCCGGGGTGCCCATGAAGACGATCTCGCGGATGGTGAAGTCCCAGAGCCGCTCCAGGCTCGTGTGGTAGCGGGACTCGTGCCGGAACGCCTTGCCCCGCGCCGTGACGACCGAGTCGCCCGCCATCCGGCTTCCCTGGAACTGGTGGAAGCTGTGGTAGCACATGGTCGGCGGCAGGCAGTAGTCCTGGTTGGAGCAGTGCGCGAAGAGGTCGTCCGGAAGCCGCTGCTCGGCCTTGTACTGCTCGACGAACCGCTCGTACACGTCGATGTCGTTGTGCAGCCGGGTCACGAACATCGGGAACTGCGGGAACGACCCGAAGTATCCGAACTTGTCCAGAACGCTCGTCGGCAGCAGCGTGGGGTACTGGTACTCCCTCGCGTGGTCGAGGCTGAGCGCGATGGCCCGCAGCCTCTTGTCAAGGAAGGCGAAGAGGGATATCAGCGGCTCCCCGAAGCCGACTTGACCCTCACCCGACACAAACACGTCACCCCGCGCCTGGAGTTCGGCGAAAGTGTCCGTGAACTCGGTCTCGGACACCGGCGACTCCCACACCACACGCGGCGGCATCGGGCGCTGGGTAAGGATCTGTTCGGCCACCATTCTGTTGATCTTTTCGGCCAGATCGCCGGAATCTGTTGCGGACAGCGTGAGTTCCACGCTGTCCACGAAGCCGTCTTCCTTGAACAGCTTGAACTCTTCGATCGAGCTGGACACGAAGAAGAGCCGCTTCATCAGTTCGGAAGCCAGATCGTCCGGCACCCGCTGATTCAGACGGATATTCACCGTCGGCATCCGAAAGCCTCCCCGTCGGCCGTCCCTCAGACTGCGGCCAGCTTGCGGGTGATGAGTCCGTCGATGCGGTTCACCGTACGGAAGTTGTCGAACTGCAGGTCGTCACCCGTGACCGAGATGCCGAACTCCTGCTCCGCGAAGAGCACCAGCTGCATCACGAACATCGAGCGCACCAGGCCCCGTTCGAAGATGTCGTCGTCGTCGCCCACGGTCGACTCGGAGATGTTCTCCAGGATGAACTCGCGGATGGCAGCCTTGTTGTCCATTGGTCTTGGCCCTCTCTTTCAGCCGCGCTTGGCGGTCTCGTAGTTGAAGAAACCCTGTCCGCTCTTGCGGCCGTGCAGCCCCGCGTCCACGAGCTTGGTCAGCAGCGGGCAGGGACGGTACTTGCTGTCCTTGAACTCGTCGTACAGCACCTCGATCGAGAGCAGTACGGTGTCGAGCCCGATGAGGTCGGCGGTTTCGAGCGGGCCCATCGTGTGACCGAAGCACTCGACGAAGAGCCGGTCCGTGTCGGCCGCCGACGCCACGCCCTCGTGCACGAGGAACGCCGCCTCGTTGACGGTGAGCATCATGACGCGGTTGGTGACGAATCCAGGGGAGTCGTTCACGACGATGGTCTTCTTGCCCAGCGCCGACAGGAACTCGCGCGAGGCCTCGATCGTCGATTCCGAGGTGTGGTGGGCCCGGATGACTTCAACCGTAGGCTTCAGGGGCACCGGGTTCATAAAGTGCATGCCGATCACGTTCTCCGGCCGGCCCGTGAGGGCGCCCAGCCGGGTGATCGAAATGGCGGAGGTGTTCACCGCGATGATGACCTCGGGGCGGCAGATCTTCCCGAGCTGCTCGTAGATGGGCCGCTTCACCTCCCACAGCTCGGTGGCGTTCTCGACCACCAGGTCCGCCGCGGCGAGCTCCTGGAGGTCGGTGGTGAAGACCGTCTCCGCGACGAGCTCCTCGGCGGTGATCGCCGAGGACGGCGCGAGCATCGAGTACAGCCGGACGTCGTCCCGCAGTTGGGCCTGGGTGCGCGCCAGGATCTCCTCGCTTCGGTCGACGAGGATCACCTTGAACCCGGCCTGCCGCAGCGCGACGGTGACGCCCCTTCCCATCACCCCGGCGCCGATGACACCGACGGTACGAACGTTCACCATGACTACTACCTCAATCTCCCCGCACTGACCCGTGATCGCGACGATCCCGGTCGTGAAGTCGTCGGTCTTTCGATTGGTGTTTCCGGAAAGAACGAATAAAGCGTTCACTCGCCGGGAACCAAAGGCGTCAGCACCCCTGGCCCCCGGGCAGAAATGAAGACTCGTTCCTGAAGTCGCATCCCTTGGACAGGACTTGTGAGCTGCGATGTTGTCAACAGCTGTGGCAAGTCAACCCCCTCAGCACCTTACCTGTCGAGGGTGCCCCTCCCAAGTGATCACAGCAACACAATCTCCACTGGACAATGCCATGGCCACCGTGCAACATCGATCCAGGCCGGGGGGCCTGCGAGGGTCGAGGACGGGGGTCACGCAAGCCGACCAAACCCCCTTGCCAGCGGGGGGGCATGCGTGCTTACCCTGGTTGTCGTGCCCAGTGGTTTACACGCAATTGCCTTACTCCTGACGCGAGTCCGAACGCCTGAATCTGTCCGATTTGGGTCTCATTGCGTGCTCCGTAGCCAAATCAAATTCCTGTTGATTCCCGCTGGGCTCCGCCAACAACTTACGTGTGAACGGTAGTTACACTCTGGGGGAACAGCACCATGAACAGCTCGGCCGGCAGCTCTGGCCCCAACTCCCAGCGCACGGCGAGCGAGTGGCTGGGGCGCTCCACCGATGTTCCCCCTCTTGCCGTCCACGAGCTCTTCGAGCGGACGGCCCGTGACCCCGAGGGCTCGCGGGGGCGAGGAGGCCCCGACGCGATCGCCGTCGTCCACGGAGCGCGCAAGCTGACGTACCGTGAACTCGACTCCTCCGCCGAGCGCGTGGCCGACTGGCTGCTGGCCGCGGGAGTCGGCCCGGGCGAGCCCGTCGGCCTGTGCATGCGCCGCACCCCCGAGCTCTTCGCCGCGATGCTCGGCGTCCTCAAGGCCGGCGCCGCCTACGTCCCCATGGATGTCGCAGATCCGGACGAACGGCAGCGGTACATCACAGAACAGGCCGGAATCGGCGTGTTCATCACCGATGGGTCGCGCCAACTCCCCCTCGACGACGCCCGAGTGCTCGTCCTCGACGAGCACGGACCGGACACCGGACGCGAAATGGGCGAAGGCGGCGAAAGCGGCCGGGCCCGGACGGAGCGACCGGCCGTCGATCCCGACACCGGCGCCTACGTCATCTACACCTCCGGGTCCACCGGCCGCCCCAAGGGCGTCGTGATGCCCCACCGGGCCCTGGTCAACATGCTGACCTGGCACGACCGCACCCGGCCGGACAGCTGCGGCTCCCTCACCGCCCAGTTCTGCGCGGTGAGTTTCGACTTCTCCTTCCACGAGATCTTCTCGACGCTGTGCTTCGGCGGCACTCTCGTCCTCGCGGACGACGAGGTGCGCCGCAACTCCTTCGCCCTGGCGGACTTCCTCTCCGAGCAGCGCATCGAGCGCCTCTTCGTCCCGGTCACCGCGCTCACCCAGCTCGCCGAGGCCGCCTCCGGAGGCACCGCTCCCCTGGCGCTCGCCGAGGTGGTCACCACGGGCGAGCGGCTTCAGATCACGCCCGCCGTCGCCGAGCTGTTCCGTCGCACCGGGGCGCGCCTGCACAACCACTACGGGGCGACGGAGTTCCAGGACGCCACCACGTGCACGCTCAGCGGTGATCCGGCGGGGTGGCCCACGATCGTGCCTATCGGGCTGCCCCTCGACAACGTTCGCGTGTACGTCCTGGACGCGGAACTCCGCCAGGTGCCGGCCGGTACCGAGGGCGAACTGTGCATCGCGGGCGCGGGCGTCGCCGACGGCTACCTCGGCCGCCCGGACCTGACCGCCGAGCGCTTCGTCGCCGACCCGTTCGGGGACGGTCTGCTCTACCGCACGGGCGACCTCGCGCGGGCGACGGAGGACGGCGCAGTCGAGCACCTGGGCCGGATGGACGACCAGGTCAAGATCCAGGGCATGCGCATCGAGCCCGGCGAGATCGAGGCGCTGCTCGCCGCCCACCCCGACGTGCACGAGTCCGTCGTCCTGGCGCACGAGGTCCAGGGCCACAAGCGGCTGGTCGCCCACCTGGTGCCCCGCGACGAAGCCGTCCGCGACGGGCTGGCCAGGCGGCTGCACACGTACCTGTCCGACCGGCTGCCGCGCCACATGGTGCCCGAGGCCTACCCCGTGCGCGACGCGATGCCGCTCACGTCGAGCGGCAAGACCGACCGCCGCAAGCTCACCGCCCCCGCCGTCTTCGAACGGCTGGAGGGCACCGCGCCCACCAGGCTCGGTTCGCCGACCGAGGAGCTCGTCGCCGGGGTCCTCCAGGACGTCCTGAGCCTGGAGTCGGTCGGCGCCGACGACAACTTCTTCGACATCGGCGGCACCTCGCTGCACCTGGTCGAGGTGCAGCGCAGGCTCACCGAGCTGCTCGGCCGGCCCTTCGGCGTCGTCGACCTGTTCAGCCACCCCACGGTGCGGGGGCTCGCCGCCCACCTCGACCGCGACGGCACCACCACCGCCGCCGCACCCCGTGCCCGGCGCGGCCGCGCGTCCACCGCGGGCGCCGACATCGCGGTGATCGGCATGGCGGGCCGCTTCCCCGGTGCGGGGGACCTCGACGCGTTCTGGCGGAACCTGTACGACGGCGTGGAGTCCATCAGCCACCTGTCCACGTCCGAGCTCGACCAGACCGACCCCGGGCTGGCCGACCACCCCGACTACGTCAGGGCCGGTGCGGTACTCCCGGACATCGAGCTGTTCGACGCGGACTTCTTCGGCATCACCGCGAAGGACGCCGCGCTCATCGACCCCCAGCAGCGGGTGTTCCTGGAGTGCGCCTGGGAGGCGTTCGAGAACGCCGGGTACGTGCCGGGCGACGCGCAGGGGCCGGTCGGCGTCTTCGCCGGATCCAGCATGAGCACCTACCTGGTGAACAACCTCAACCCGCACCACGGCTACCCGGGGACCGGGCCGTTCATCGAGTCCGACATGCTCCAGTTCCAGCTGAAGCTCGGCAACGACCGCAACTACCTCCCCACGCGGGTCTCGTACAAGCTCGACCTGCGCGGCCCCAGCGTCAACGTCCAGACGGCCTGTTCCACCTCCCTGGTCGCCCTGCACCTCGCCTGCCGCAGCCTGCAGTCGGGCGAGAGCGCGATGGCGCTGGCCGGCGGGGTGTCGATCGTCGTGCCGCAGAAGGGCGGATACCTCCACGAGGAGGGGATGATCCGGTCGCGCGACGGCCACTGCCGGGCGTTCGACGCCGAGGCGGAGGGCACGCTGTTCGGCAACGGCTGCGGTGTGGTGCTGCTCAAGCGGCTCGACGAGGCCCTGGCCGACGGCGACCACGTCATCGCGGTGGTCAAGGGTTCGGCGATCAACAACGACGGTTCGGACAAGGTCGGCTTCACCGCGCCGAGCGTCGCGCGCCAGGCCGACGTGATCAAGGACGCGCTGGCCGACGCCGGTGTCGACGCCTCGACCGTCGGCTACGTCGAGGCCCACGGAACCGGTACGGCGATGGGAGACCCGATCGAGGTCGCGGCTCTCACCCAGGCGTACCGGGAGAGCTCCGACGAGCTCGCGGGCCGGTCCTGCGCCATCGGCTCGGTCAAGACCAACATCGGGCACCTGGACGAGGCCGCCGGAATCGCCGGGCTGGTGAAGGCCGCCCTGGCCCTGGAGCACCGGACGCTTCCGCCCAGCCTGCACTTCAACGCGCCGAACCCGCAGATCGACTTCGCGTCCGGCCCCTTCTTCGTCAACACGGCCACCACGCCGTGGCCCGCCTCCGACACCCCTCGCCGGGCCGGTGTCAGCTCCTTCGGCATGGGCGGAACCAACTGCCACGTCGTCCTGGAGGAAGCCCCCGCGCCCCGGTCCGCCACGGCCTCCGTGGCCGGCGCCGAGCGCCCGCGGCTGCTGGCGCTCAGCGCGCGCACCCCCGAGGCGCTGCGCGAGCTGACCGGCCGCTACGTCCGCCACCTCACGGACAACCCCGGGCTCGCCTACGACGACGTGTGCTTCACCGCCGCGACGGGACGCAAGACCTTCGAGCACCGGCTCGCCCTCGTCGCGCGGAATGCGCAGGAGGCGCGCGACGCCCTCGCCGCCGCCGAGGCGGGCCCCGCGCAGACCCGCCGGGCCGGGAGCACCGCGTTCGTGTTCAGCGGCCAGGGCTCGCAGTACGCCGGCATGGGACGCGAGCTGTACGGAACGCAGCCCGTCTTCCGGGACGCCCTCGACCGGTGTGCCGCCCTCCTGGACGGCAGGCTCGCCCGGCCGCTCCTCGACGTGCTGTTCCCCGCCGAGGGCGAGGTATCGCCGGTGGACGAGACCGAGTACGCCCAGCCCGCCCTGTTCGCCGTCGAGTTCGCGCTCGCCGAACTGTGGGAGTCCTGGGGGGTCCGCCCCGACGTGATGATCGGCCACAGCCTGGGCGAGTACGTCGCGGCCTGCCGGGCCGGGGTCTTCACGCTCGAGGACGCCCTGACCCTGGTCACCGAGCGCGGCCGGCTCATGCAGGCCCTGCCGTCGGGCGGCCGCATGGTCTCCGTCGCCGCGCCCGAGGCCGAGGTCGTCGAGCTCATCGCCCCCTACCGTGAGCACGTCTCGGTGGCCGCGGTGAACTCCGCCGGGTCGACCGTCGTGTCCGGCCGGGGCCAGGACGTCGAGGAGATCGTCGCCGTCCTCGTCGAGCGTGGTGTCAGGCACCGCGAGCTGACCGTCTCGCACGCCTTCCACTCCCCGTCGATGGAGCCGATGCTCGCCCGGTTCGCGCGGGTCGCCGAAGCGATCGACTACCGGGCACCGAGCGTGCCCGTCGTCTCCAACGTCACCGGTGAGGTGATCGGCGACGAGATGGCCCGCGCCTCCTACTGGATCGAGCACGTCATGCGGCCCGTGCGGTTCGCCGACGGCGTGACCGCGATGGCCCGGCTCGGAGCGACCGTCTTCGTGGAGATCTCGCCCAAGCCCACCCTGCTGCAGTTCGTCGGCGCGGAACTCGGCGACGCGCCCGCGCTGCTGGTGCCGACCCTGCGCCCCGGCCGCGAGGAAGCCCAGCTGCTCGAAGGCGTCAGGGACCTGTGGATGGCCGGCCTCCCCGTCGAGCCGTCCCGGCTGTACGCCCCCGGGGAGCACCGCCGGGTCGCGCTGCCCACCTATCCGTGGCAGCGCCGCAAGCACTGGATCGACGCCCCCGCGGCGACCGCCCCGGCCGCCCCCGCGGGTCCGCCGCTCATCGGACAGGCCCTGGACCTGGCCGACAGCGACGACATCCGCTTCCGTTCGGTGGTGGGCGCCCGGCACCTGTCGTGGCTCGGCGACCACCGGGTGTTCCAGACCATCGTGATGCCCGGCGTGGCCTACCTGTCGACCGCGTTCGCCGCGGGGCAGGAGGCCTTCGGCTCCGAGAGCGTCGAGCTGCGGGACTTCTTCATCCACCGGGCGATGACCTTCTCGGACGCGTACGCCGACCGGGACGCCCAGATCGTCCTCAAGCCGGACGGTCCGGGCTCGCACGGACTGCAGATCTTCTCCCGCTCGTCCGGCGCCGCCAAGGAGCCCTGGACGCTGCACATCTCCGGAAGCCTCGCCCCCCTGACCGACGGGCGACGGGACGACGGCACCGCCGAGTCGCTGGACGACCTGCGGGCACGCTTCACCGGGGAGATCCCGGTCGAGGACATCTACCAGGGCGAGCGCGAGCGCGAGATCGACCTGGGCCCGCTGTTCTGGGCCACCGAGCAGCTGTGGCGCGACGACCAGAAGTGCCTGTCCCGGATCGCCCTGCCGACGGAGCTGCTGGCCGAGGCACCGTCGTACCGGATCCACCCGGTCCTGCTGGAGGCCTGCTTCCTGGCGCTCACGGTGACGTACCCCGAGAAGTACGGGCGTCGCACCTACGTGCCCGTCGGCGTGGAGCGGATGCTGTTCCACGAACGGGTCGGCACGCACGCGTGGTGCCACGCCCGGCTGCGGCCCTCCGACAGCGACGACCCCGAGACCCTGCACGGCGACGTGGACCTGTACGACGCCGACGGGCGGATCGTCCTCACCATGGAGGGCGTGCTCCTCAAGCGGGCGCACCGGCAGACCATGGTCGGCCGGCCTGACGCCGCCTGGCGCGACTGGCTCTACCGGACGTCGTGGACGCCCGAGCCCCTGCCCGCCGGCACCGGCTCCGGGCACAAGCGGTGGCTGCTGCTCTCCGACGGGCCGACCGCCCTCGCCCTGTCCGAGGCCGCCCGCGCCCACGGCATCGAATGCGTCGTCGCGTCCCCGGCCGACGCGACCGGCCCCGCGGACTTCACGCGCCTGCTCGACGGGGCCGGGGCCGGACTGGACCTGGTCGTGGCCTCCTGGCCCGCCGACGCACCCGTCGACGGCTCCCCGGAGACCGCGCTCGACCACAGCGTGCGTCTCCTGCACCTGACCCAGGCGCTCCTCACGCAGCGCGAGAACGCCCCGCGGCTCTCCGTCGTGACCCGCGGCGCGCAGGCCTTCGCCGACCAGGAGGTGAGCGACCCCGCGCAGGCCGCCCTGTGGGGCCTGGGCCGGGTGATCGGCCTGGAGCAGGTGGACCTGGGACACGTACAGATCGATCTGGACCCGGCGCTGCCCGCCGCCGAGCAGGCGACCCCGCTCGCGGCCGAGCTGGGCCGGACCGGCACGAACGACGAGGACCAGATCGCCTACCGCGGTCAGGTCCGGCACGTGGCACGGCTCGCCCGGACCTCGCTCGGGGAGGGCGGCACCGACGTCGTACGGGCGGACGGCAGCTACCTGGTCACCGGCGGACTCGGCGGACTCGGCCTGGAGACGGCCCGGCTGCTGCACGAGCGCGGGGCGCGCCACCTGGTCCTCGTGGGCCGCGGCGCTCCGCAGCCGGCCGCCGAGGCCGTACTGGCCGAGTTGCGTGCCGCGGGCACCCGTGTCGTGACCGTCGCCGCGGACATCGGCGACGAGGAGCAGCTGACCGCGTGCCTGCGGTCGATCGCCGACGACCCCGAGCTGCCCGAGCTGCGCGGTGTCCTGCACCTGGCGGGCGTCCTGGACGACGGTGTGCTGGGCCAGCAGTCGGCCGAGCGCTTCGACCGCGTCTTCGCGGCCAAGGCGCGGGGCGCGTGGCTCCTGCACCGGCTGACCGCGGACCTGCCGCTGGACTTCTTCGTGCTCTTCTCCTCGGTCTCCTCCGCGCTCGGCGCCCCGGGACAGTCCAACTACGCGGCGGCCAACGCCTACGCGGACGGACTCGCCTCCTACCGACGCGGCCTCGGCCTGCCGGCGCTCGCCGTCCAGTGGGGCTCCTGGGCCGAGACCGGGATGAGCGCCCGGCTGGGCCTCGACCGCAAGCTGGAGCGGATGGGCGAGGGGGTCATCCCCAAGAAGCAGGGCATCGACGCGCTCGGCGCGCTGCTCGGGGCGCGCACCGACAGCGGCGCGGTCGGCGTGCTGCCGATCCACTGGCCCAGGTTCCTGGAGCACCAGGTCGGTGCGGTGCCGTACCTCTCCGACTTCCAGCAGCGGCCCGCGGCCGACCGGACCGCCGCCCCCGCCGAGACGTTCCAGGAACGGCTCGCGGCGACGGAGCCGGAGCGCCGCCGCGACCTCCTGGCCGAACGGGTGTGGGAACAGGTGGTGCAGAGCCTCGGCTCGGAGCACGGCCTGGAGCCGGACGCCGGCTTCTTCGCGCTCGGCCTGGACTCGCTGGGCTCCATCGAACTGCGCAACCGGCTGCAGACCGCGTTCGGCTGCCGCCTCGGCCAGACGGTGGTCTTCGACTACCCGACGCTTGCCTCGCTCACCGCTCACCTGTGGGACGTGGTCGGCATCGCCGAGGACGAGGACGAGGCCGAGGACGAGGCCGAGGGCATCGACCAGAAGCGGCCCTCGGACGACGTGAACGACGTGGACGACACGGACGACGTGGACGACGTGGCGCTGCTGCTGGCCAAGAAGCTCGGGATCGGGAACATCGACCATGCGTGAGAAGAACGAGACGTACGAGGCTCTGCTGCGCGGGGCGCTGGCCCGGATCGAGGAGCTCGAGGCCGCGGTCGACGAGGCGCGCGACAGCGCCTCGCGCCCCGTCCCGATCGCCGTCGTCGGCATGGGCTGCCGCTTCCCCGGGGCCGACGGCCCCGACGCCTACTGGAAGCTCCTGTCCGAGGGCCGCGACGCGGTCACCGAGGTCCCCGCCGACCGGTGGGACATCGACGCCTTCTACGACCCCGACCCGGACGCACCGGGCAAGATGTCCACCCGGCACGGCGGCTTCGTCGACGGCCTCACCCGCTTCGACGCCTCGCTCTTCGGGATCTCCGCCCGTGAGGCGGCCAGCATCGACCCGCAGCAGCGGATGCTCCTCGAGGTCTCCTGGGAGGCCTTCGAGCACGCGGGCATGCCCGTGAAGTCCCTGCCCGCGCGCACCGGCGTCTTCGTGGGCATCAGCAACGTGGACTACCGCGAGGCCATGGTGTCCGGCGGGGCCCAGGCCCTCGACGGCTACTTCAGCTCCGGCAGCACCACCAGCACGGCGAGCGGCAGGCTCTCCTACTTCCTCGGTCTCACCGGCCCCTCGCTCTCGGTCGACACCGCCTGCTCCTCGTCCGCCGTCTCGGTCCACCTCGCCGTGATGAACCTGCGCAGCGGCGCCTGCGACATGGCGCTCGCGGGCGGGGTGAACCAGATCGTCACCCCGCACGAGACGATCAGTCTCTCCAAGGCCCGCATGATGGCCCCCGACGGGCGCTGCAAGCCCTTCGACGCCGAGGCCAACGGTTACGTACGGGCCGAGGGCTGCGGAATGATCGTCCTCAAGCGACTCGAGGACGCCCGTCGTGACGGGGACCGGATCCTCGCCGTGATCCGCGGCAGCGCCACCAACCAGGACGGGCACCGCAGCGGCCTGACCGTGCCGCACGGTCCCTCGCAGCAGGACGTCATCCGCCGTGCCCTGGCGGATGCCGGGGTCGCCGCCGACGAGGTCGGGTACGTCGAGGCGCACGGCACCGGCACCGCGCTCGGCGACCCGATCGAAGCCGCCGCGCTCGGCGCGGTCTTCGGTGACCGGGAGCGCCCCCTGGTGGTCGGTTCGGTCAAGTCGAACTTCGGGCACCTGGAGTCGGCGGCCGGCATCGCGGGCATCATCAAGGCCGTGCTCGCCCTGCGGCACGCCGAGATCCCGGCCAACCTCCACTTCAACAACCCGAACCCGTTGATCGACTGGGACGGGCTGCCGGTGCGGATCCCGACCGCGGCCGAGCCGTGGAAGGAGGAGCGGCGGGTCGCCGGTGCCAGCTCGTTCGGCTTCAGCGGCACCAACTGCCACGTGGTCCTGGAGTCCGTGCCGCAGGAGCGGCCCGCGGAACGGCCGACGGACCGCCCCGCCCACGTCCTGAGCCTCTCGGGCGCGACCGAGGCGGCGCTGGAGGAGGCGTCGGCGCGGATGGCGGCCTTCGTCGCCGACGGCGCGGACGGCGCCTCCCTGGCCGACGTGTGCTTCGCCGCCAACACCGGACGCAGCCACCTGGAGCACCGCAGGGCCGTCGTCGCCGAATCCGCCGAGGACCTGGTGCGGCAGCTGACCGGTGAGGAGCCCGGCGCGCTGACCGGGCACGTACAGGGGCAGCGGTCCGTACCCGACGTCGCGTTCCTCTTCACCGGTCAGGGCTCCCAGTACCCGGACATGGGACGGGAGCTGTACCGCACCCAGCCGGTGTTCCGGCAGGCCGTCGACCGGTGCGCGCGGGTCCTCGACCCGCTGCTGGGGAGGTCGCTGACGGAGCTGCTGTACCCGGAGCCGTCCGAGGAGCCGAGCGGCGATCTCGACCGCACGGGGTACACCCAGCCCGCGCTGTTCGCGGTGGAGTACGCCCTCGCCCAGCTGTGGCGGTCCTGGGGCGTCGAGCCGAAGACCGTGCTGGGCCACAGCGTCGGTGAGCTCGTCGCCGCCTGCGTCGCCGGGGTCTTCTCGCTGGAGGACGGTCTGCGGCTGATCGCGGAGCGCGGACGTCTGATGCAGGAGCTGCCCGAGGGCGGTGTCATGGTCTCGCTGCGCGGGCGCCCCGAGCTGATCGAGGACGTCGTGCGCGCGTACCCCCTGGTGTCGGTCGCGGCCGTCAACGGGCCCGAGGAGCTGGTGATCTCGGGCGACGGCGACCAGACGGCCGAGGCCGTGGAGAAGCTCGCCCGGCTGGGCGTCACCGGCCGTGAGCTGAAGGTCTCCCACGCGTTCCACTCGCCGCTGATGGACTCGATCGCCGGGCCGCTGACCGAGGTCGCCCGGAGCATCACGTACGCCAGGCCGAAGATCCCCGTGATCTCGAACGTCACCGGCGGACCGGTCGGTGCCGATCTCCTGTGCGATCCCGGCTACTGGGTGCGGCACGCCCTCGCCCCGGTCCGCTTCGCCGACGGCGTGCGCGCGGCGTACGAAGCGGGCGCCCGCGCCTTCGTGGAGATCGGTCCCAAGCCCGTCCTGCTGGGACTGGGCCGCGAATGCCTGCCGGACGCCGACGCGATGTGGCTGCCCAGCCTGCGCCCGGGCCGGGACGTGACCGGTCTTCTCCACAGCCTCGCCGCGCTGCACGTCCGGGGCGTCACCGTCGACTGGCAGGCCTTCGACCAGGAGTACGCGTCCGCGCGCCCCGACGTCGCCCTGCCCACCTATCCCTTCCAGCGCGAACGCCACTGGTTCACCGAAGAGGAGCCGGGCCTCGCCCGGGGCCGGATGTCCGACGAGGACTGGTTGGTGGGTGTGGAGTGGCGGGAGGCCGCGGCGGAACCCGCCGACGCGCCGAGCGGCCGCTGGTTCGTCACCGGCACCGACGAACACCCCGGCCCCGACACCACCACCGTCACCGACCCCGCCGAAGCCGACCACGTCCTCTTCGCCGCCACACCCCACACCGGCCAGGACCCCGCGGACCACGCACTCAACCAGACCGTCGCCCTCCTCGAACTCGTCCAGCGCATCGTCGACGGCCCCAGCACC